>NZ_LVWH01000072.1:0-3250 GCF_001909045.1 Paenibacillus sp. P3E
ATTAAAGGCTAATTGTTCACTACCAATACCATTACTGATATCAATACTAAATGATGTTTTAGGAACTAAAGAGTATTCTTCAAGCAATATTGTTAGTTCGTTCTCATCAAAATTACTACGATCATTGCCTCTATAAAACAACCACACAGCACTTTCTCCTCTACTAACGATGCCTTGAAAATAGGTTTCACCAATTTGCTGCTTATCTCCCCCTAAAGAAATTATCTCATTCCAAAACTCACTCTCTTCAATACTATTCCCCGAGATGAATGTAAGTGTTTTTGACATATCGATCACCTTTTTCCATTTATTAACTTTAGTAAATCATCCATATTCTGAATGACTATTACACCAGCCTTTTTTATTCCTTCAATCTTGGTTGAATTTAAGTTAGGTGCATAAAGGATAACACCCTTATTTTGTGGATTCATTGCTGATTGAAAATACTTTTCAAATTCCGAGGAAGTCTTTGATGACTTACCTGCTGTAACCTCAATAATATATTTTGATGTTTCAACATCAATATCACCAACTACACGTGCTTCACCTAATATTTTTCCCCTGAAGCCCACTACCTTGTTACCTAGTGTTTGAGCAACTTCTCCTTCTAATGGTGGATAGGCCATAGCCGCTTCATTAATTAGATTTAGTGTTGTCTTTGCAGCATTCTTAGTCCAATTCCAGATACTCTTCCAACTGTGGCCACTTGGATTATAATAAATAAGAGGATTATTTCCCACATACGTATACAGATTGAAACTCAGCGGATTGTCAATCTGCCCCTCATACGTATCCTCATTTATAAACCGCCCCATACTCCGATCATAGTACCGTGCACAGAGATAATAAAGCCCGGTTTCAGCATCATATACTTCTCCGGTGTACTTAAATGAGTTCGAAGTTCCCTCTACCTGGCTGGTGATATTTCCCTACTCATCATAAGTATAATTATTGACGACCGCTCCACTGGTATCGACTATCTGCACCACATCACCATGACCATTATACAGGTGATAGTAATCCTTCGACGCCTTCTTGTCTTTCTTCACCAGCACCCGGTCACCCCGGACAAAGTTCGCTTGCTCTGTATACACGCTGCCCACGATCTTCTCTTCGGAGATGACTTGACCCTGGAAATTATAGTTCACTTGGGTCTGTGTATTGCCATTCGTCTTCAGATAACGCATGCCATCCGCGTAATACTTGAAGCTGGTCGCACTCGCTCCCTGGGTCACCGAGGTTAACGTATTCTGCAAATCATAGGTATAGCCCGTATCTACTGTGTCCAGACTCACTATAGCCAAACGTGCTGCCATTGCGGTCTGTTTTAGCGGCCAATTGACCTAACTTACGAGGGTTAATTTCGCCAGATTCATTAGATACTGGATGAGGAATTGTTATACAAAAAACCACATGGAGCTGTTTCACTCGCATGTGGCTAATAATACTATTTGTTAAAAGGATGATGTGGACATTTGGTACAGCAGTGATCTGCTTCTTCTTTGTTTATTCTAAGTTCGGTCAGTATGTTAAAGTTAGCTATTTTCTCTCTTTCATAATTAATATCCATGCAAAGACCTAATTCAATACCCTTGTTCAATAAAGGACAATAATAATCCTCTTCCATATTTGCTTTACCACCTTCAATAAAGCCTTAATAGCTTCATCAAAATTTTGCTTTCTATAAGTTGATACAACCTTACCAGCTCTATTGAATACTACTACGATGCCTTTTGTGAGATAAAGTAAGTATCAGTAACCTCTTGTTCTAATACCAGAAATGGCTTGGCAACTTTGATTTTGTTTACTCATGCAATCTTTTACTTATACTAGGATTGAGTATAAACAATTATCCGCTTCTCTCTAGCTATGAGTGATACAAATAAATGGTCAGATTAGTACTTAATAATGAAATCATTTTTCGTACGTCCTCATAAAATCCCTGTTCTTCTTTTTCCGTATACCCAATCAAAATCTTTAGGAAAATCAATTTCCTTATTCTCAATCTTCATTAATGGTTTCTTTAAATCATTACATTCACTCGAGTTGTTTTCCAAAAATGTATTTTTCACTTCAAATAATATGGCAAATAACTTTTTTCTATTGTATTGATATTTCCCATTTGATCAATTAAGTCCCATTTATTTGGTTTTTCATGTTGAGCAAACCATTTACCTCCATTTGACAACCATTCTCTCTGGTAATGTAATAAACCTAGCTTTGTTAAATCATCAATTCCATACTCTGCACCACAACATGCGCAAACATCAAAACTTGGTGATTTCCCATCAATTCCCCAAGGTAACTGATTTATTCCTGCATACCCACAAATATGACAAATAAATCCCACCATTTTGCACCTCATTAACTGTCTAATATCGCATCCAAGTAACTTTGAACTGTTTTAAAACCTTGCTTTGCCTGGGCCCTCATAAATGAAGTTAATAAAAATTGAATACTCTTTCTATCAGCTTCAGATAGATTCATATCATTTTCGATTAAATGCCCCAAACTCAGCGGATTATCAATCTGCCCCTCAACCATATCCTCATTCATGCGTTTGATTCAGGGAGAATTGTCATGATTCCCCTGTATTTTCACTCTCTGCGGAGAGCATGCCCGTCAACAGTAGGATAACTTACGCCGTCTGCCTCTGTATGGATTATTGCCCATCCTGCAGTATCATCAAAATGCTCTTCTAACAGCGCAAGTCCCACCCGTTATACAGCACATTGGCATAGGTCTTGACCACATTCGTGGTGCTTAATACACGACCCTGTGTATTATATGAATAACTATCGATAAGGCGGATGGATCACTTTCACTGGCATACCATAATTTTGAGTTCAAAAAATGATAATTTGGGCTCATAGTGGGATTATTCTACCGGCTGTCCAGCATGGGGCGAGTGGCGGTTAAGACATTCCCCCAATCATCATTACTGGTTTCGCTGTATCATTACGTCTTAATGTAAATTAGCATCGACGTTGTGGTACGTCAATAAGGACTTTGAAAATTCAAAAAAACCACATGGAGTCGTATACTCTCATGCGGTCAAGCGATGATCTCGTTTATTTTTACAACAACATTCGTTCAATTATTTTTTTATTTTCATTACTTAGATGTATACCCCGCACTTTCTGATTGAGATATTCATTAAAATCCGAGAAATCTAAAATAGTATTTTTGTCATATACCAATTTAATATTTTCTAACGCTTTCTTTATCAAACTTCTCCCTTCTATAACAT
>NZ_LVWH01000073.1:0-3247 GCF_001909045.1 Paenibacillus sp. P3E
TTTCTAAAGACTTTTGGGTAGAATCGTCGATAAAAGATTCATATTCAGAAATGCTTTGTTGGTAAATAAACACACAATCAATTAAAGACTGTCTACTTGGATCTCTTTGAATTTGCAAAGTTTTTATCATTTCTTCAAGTGGAAAATCTCTATGTTCCAATGCTCCAAGAACGCTAATACGTACTTCTTTTAATAGAGAAGTAAACGGTTTATCACCCTTAATCGTATTTCTGATCGGAAGTGTGTTTACGAACAATCCTACTACATCCTCCAGACCTGAATATTGACGCAGTGTCACAGGACACCCTACAATCATGTCTTCCTGACTGGTATATTTAAACAACAATACTTTAAAAACCGTCAAAAAAAACATGTTTCTTGAAACACCTTCTAATTCACAAATTTCATCAACTAAAGATACAGCAGGTTTATCGATATGAAACTGAACATGATCTCCATTAAAATTTTGCACTATAGGCCTAGGTAAATCCGTAATTATATTAAGCCGTGGTAACTCACCTTTTAATGCATTATGCCAATATTGTTTCAGCGAATCGTATTTATGCTTATCATTCATTTTGTGATTTATATAATCGCTATAGTCCCGGTATCTTAGCGGTAGTAAAGGTAGCTCTTTTTCCTTGAAAAGATGGAAAAAATCCCTTAATAAGATCCCATTCGATGCTGCATCCGAAATAATATGATGCATATCCATAAATAAAAAAGTCTGTTTCTCGTTTACATAAATAACGGCAATCCTAAATAAAGGTGCATCCTCTAAATTAAATGGTTTAATCAATTTATTAATACACTCAGACAAATGATTCGGATCTTGAATATATTCATAGTTTATCTGGAAAGGCACAGTATCATGAATAATTTGGCACGGTTTATCGCTTATCATTTCAAATGAGGTGCGTAAACTCTCGTGTCTTTCAATTAGTTTAATAATTATTTTCTCAAAAGATTCCCTCTTAATTTCCATGGGTAATGGAATAATAGATGGCATATTATAAATAACGGATTGTCCATCGATTTCATATTGATAATAGATTTGCCTTTGTGCCGCCGAAATATCATAACTCGCATTATCGTTTGTAATGGAAATAGTCAATTCTTCAGCCGAGTGTTGGCATTGGGTGATATAATCGCAAATTTCACGTATAGTTGGTTTATCAAATATTTCTGACAAAGGCATGTTAATACGAAATTCTTTTGAAATTCTGGTTGCGATTTGGCTAGCTTTCACAGAATGTCCGCCTAATTCAAAAAAATTCTCATTTACACCGATTGGCTTATCGATGCCCAGAACATTATTCCATACTATTTGCATTTGTTTTTCTAATGTTGTACTAGGTAAAATCTTCGCTACTGTGCACTCATTCGTTGCAAGCTTCAAGCTATTATTATCAGCCCAGTCTATATGATTTTGTTCCGTTTCAATATCATTGTTTATGCATATATCTTTGATATAAATCTTTGGATTTTCAGTTATTTGTTTTAAGATATATACAAAGTTTTCTTTATAACATTCTATCCTCTCACGTTTAAAGAATTGTTTGTTGTACTCAAATATAAATTCAATATTGCTTTCTCTTTCAAATACTTCTAACGATAAATCAAACTTAGATCCATTGTGTTCAAAAGGATAACTTGAAAACGTCAAGGATTCCGTATACGCTTGAGGAAATTTCATATTTTGCATGACAAACATAACATCAAACAAGGGATTTCTACTTATTTCTCTTGTGATATTTATATCCTCGATTATTTTTTCAAGAGGATATTCTTGATTCTCAAAAGCACTTATCATATTCTCACGAACTTCGGATAAAAATACGTCAAAGGATTTATATCCAGACGGCTGATTTCTTAAAGGAACTGAATTCGCAAGCATGCCAACAGTGTGCTCTAATTCAATGTGATTTCTTCCAGATATAGGTGTGCCAACAATCAAATCCTCTTGCCCAGTGCATTTGTTAAGCAAAACATTAAAAGAAGCTAATAGTAACATGGTCAAAGTAGTGCCATAGTTCGAAATTTTTTTAAGTCTTGCAGTGTCATATGTATCTAACTCAAACTTAATCCTCTCTCCCTGAAAGCTTTGTTTTTTGGGTCTGTTAAAATCCAACGGAAGATTCAAAGTAGGTATGGGCCCTTCTAATAACTGTTTCCAGTAATACCTCTGGTCAAGGATCGCATTAGAGCTGAGCATGTCATTTTTCCACATTACATAATCAACATATTGTATTTCGACTTCTCCTAACAACTCGCCTTCGTATATTGATAATATTTCGCCAAAAATTATTGTAATCGATGTTAGATCCGCAATAGCATGATGCATATCAAACATAAGGAAGTGTTTATTCTTGCTCAATTCCACTAGTTTGCATCGGACCAAGGGAAAAACATTCAAATCAAAAGGTTTAATAAACTTTTCACACAATTCGTCTAAGCTGACTGAATTGGATTTTCCAACTTCCAATAAAAGTTCTAACGAATTATATACTTTTTGTACGACTTCACCATCATTCAAGAGAAAACACGTACGAAGTGACTCATGTCTTTGGATGACCTTTTGCAGGGAACTATGTAAACGATCAATGTCTAATGGACCCTCAATTATGAAAAAACAAGGGGTATTGTAACAAACAATATCTTTATTTATTTCCTGTACAAAATATAAACTCCGCTGCATTGAAGATGCCTCAAAAATTTTGAAATCGTGCATCTTTATCTATCCCCCTGATAATTTGGGCATGAATCACGGCCATAGGCGACCATTCATCATGCCCAAGATTTCTATTCTACTTACTGACCATACATCCGCCTTTCAACTTTCTTAAACTTAGGTTTACTTTCCTCTTTTGACTCGATAATTGGAACATTTGACTTTATATTACTTTCTTTTTTATAACCAAGTTCAATTGAATGGATCAGCTTATGATTTGAGGGCAACGGTATATATTGATTCATTTGCGGTTGCATTTCCCCTATAGAACAAAGGCTTAAATCATTCATCTCTGCAACTACTCCTAGCATTCCGGTCATAATTCCTGCATCTAAGCAAGCATACAGATAACCTTGGCCGTTATACCTAGGCATGTTAGTTTCCGGATTATAAACTAAAAATATAGATACTGCAGAAGAATTAAAGATTTCTCGATTACCACTTACATGAACAACAGACTCCATTACGTCGTCTTTGACCATCTGAATTGTATTGTTTACCGGGCTGTAGTAATAA
>NZ_LVWH01000074.1:0-3130 GCF_001909045.1 Paenibacillus sp. P3E
ATATTTCTCAGAGAATAGATTATCCTAAGCAAACAGTTATTGAATTGTTCGAAAACCAAGTAATCAAGACACCCGATCACATAGCAATTCAGCAAGAGCACGTTTCAATTTCATATCTGGAGCTAAATAAAAGAAGCAATCAAATTGCGCATGTTCTTGAAAGAAAAGGAGATTTTAGAAATGAGAAAATAGGCATCTATGCGACACATAATCTTGACGAAATTGCTAGTATACTTGCTGTGCTAAAATTGGGTGCGGCATATGTACCAATAGATCCAAGTAATCCATTAGAACGCATCAATTATATGTTGGAAGATAGTAATGTTAGACTTATCTTAAGCAACAATGGAGATATAAGCGGATTACGTTTCAACTGTGAGATAGTAAATGTAAACGCTATATCCTCAGATACCCCAGGGAGATATACGAAGACCTCAATTGCTGGAGATGATTTAGCATACGTTATCTATACTTCCGGGTCTACTGGGCAGCCTAAGGGTGTTATGGTTGAACATAGAGGATTGTTGAATTATATAGACTGGGCAAAAGAGACATATGTACAAGGGGTAGGGGATTCTTTTGCACTATATTCTTCGATATCATTTGATCTAACGGTAACCTCTATTTTCACTCCATTAATTTGCGGTGCATCAATCGTGATCTATCAAGACGATGGTTCTGAATTTATCCTAAGTAAAATATTGCGTGAGAATCGTTGTTCTGTCCTTAAGTTAACACCTGCCCACTTGAAATTAATAAGAGGTGTAGAAGTAAAGACTCCTTCAATTAAAACATTGATTGTCGGTGGGGATGATCTTAAGGTCGATTTAACATTGGAGATACATCGGAAATTTGATGGGAAAATTAAAATATTTAATGAGTATGGTCCGACTGAAACTGTAGTTGGTTGTATGATTCATGAATTTGATCCGCATATCGATAAACATCCATCTGTACCAATAGGAAGGCCGATATCAAATACTCAAATATACTTGTTGGATGATCGCTTATCGATAGTTCCAATGGGGAATACAGGCGAAATATATATATCCGGTGATGGTGTTGCTCGTGGATATTTAAACAAAGAATCCGAAACGCGAAGTCGCTTCATTGAAAGCCCATTCATTCCGGGTAAAAGAATGTATAAAACCGGGGATTTGGGACGGTTTATTAATAGCGGTATTATCGAATATCTGGGAAGAAATGATTATCAGGTTAAAATTAGAGGCTACAGAATTGAGATAGAAGAGATTGAGCATGCAATAAATCGATATCCGGGGGTAAGGGATGTATTTGTTAAAGTATCGGAAGCTCAAGAAAATGAATCGTTTTTGTGTGCTTATATTGTAAGTGAGGATCAAATCGACCCTATTGAAGTGAAAACGTATTTGGCAGGATTATTTCCACACTATATGATTCCAACCACGTTTATTCAAATGGACAGAATACCTCTAACTATTAATGGTAAAATCGATCGAAATGCACTACCTACTCCTGGTGTACAACAAAGCGATGAAATAAGTAATCAAACTCAGATCGAGATATTATTGGTTAGTATCTACTCACAAGTACTCGGATGCAATGTCAGGGTCACGGATGATTTTTTTGCTTTAGGCGGGGATTCAATAAAAGCAATACAAATAGCAGCCCAATTGCACGATCACGGGTATTCGATAAAGTCGAAAGATATTATGCTCTTTGCTTCCGTAAAAGAATTTGCAGTCAAAATTGAAAGGGAAGTGAAGTGTGATAATACAGAGATATGTAGCGGAAATGTTGAATATACACCAATAACAAAATGGTTTTTCAACCAGAGGTTATCCAATCCCCATCATTGGAACCAATCTGTTGTACTGAAAATTCATAGAGATATTTCCAAAACCGAGATTAATCAATTATTAACTAAACTTATTCAACATCATGACATGCTACGTATTAACTATAATGAGCTAAAAAATGAGTTATTCTTTAATGATAATTCATTAAATTGTCGAGTGGAAATAAATGAATATGATCTATCTAATTTGTCAATAGATCAACAAAGTACATTTATTGAAAATAATGGTTCCTACTTGAAGTCTCACTTAAACATAAACGATGGTCCATTAATGGGATCCTGTCTTTTCAAATTATCAGATGAGGAGAGATTATTGTTAATTACAGTTCATCATCTGGTGATTGATGGGGTTTCGTGGAGAATTCTACTAAATGATATTCACAAAATGTTGCATCAACTGAGTAATAAACAGGTACTCTCATTAGGCAGTAAAACTAGTACGTACCAAGCTTGGGCAACATATATCCAAAGTTGGGACGTAACATCTGAATTGGTTTATTGGAAAGAAATCCTTAATGAAAAGTCTCGCTTCCTCACGGATTCATTTACCAATGCGAACAGACAATCGATTCGAAAAGAGCTATCGAGACAGTTGACATCTTCGCAGACTAAACAATTACATAAATTAAAATCAACAAATGACTTAGATGTATCAGAAGTGTTGGTCGGGTGTTTTGCATCGGTTTTGTCAGAGTGCACGAATAGAGACAATGTAGTGATTGAACTTGAGGGACATGGAAGAGAGGAAGCAAATAGTCAACTGAACCTGAGCAAAACAGTTGGTTGGTTCACAACAATATACCCGGTTGTCCTGTACGTACCGAATGGTAAAGATATAGAAAAAATTCTGTCTATAAAAGATCAACTGAGAAATGTGCCAAACAAAGGACTAGGTTACGGTGTATTAAATTATTTGCGAGGTCTATTGCCTAACAATAACCCCAAAAATATTCGTTTTAATTATCTTGGTGAAATCGACAACAATTTGTACCAACCACACTTTTCAATCGAATTCATTAATACTGGGCACGATATAGACCCGTCGAATCAACAAGACTGCTTATTTGACCTGGAGTTAATAATTATAAACGGGAAATTGAATATAACAATAAAATATGATGAGACGCTGTTTACGAATAGCAATATAGAGGAGCTACTTCAGCATTATGTTGATCGGTTGAATGATTTCGTTTCCAAGCTGGCAGCATTACGGGAACCTTCCAAGGTCTTAATGCATAGTTCCTTGAAAATATCGCAAGAGGATTTAGATACTATACTATATTAGATTAGAGA
>NZ_LVWH01000075.1:0-2964 GCF_001909045.1 Paenibacillus sp. P3E
TATCATTCCTCTCTTCCAGTGGTTTCGGCTTTTCTTTATTTAGTCAATTACTTTATTATAGTTATTCTCATTACACTTCAAATAAGTTTGAATGTGTGAGTATTCTGGCATTGTACTTACTTTGTTCTTTTAGTTACTTTGCGTGTATTTTACATAACGTATTATTGAGCTATCGTTCCCCGTTAGAGCTTAAGTTTTTTGTGAGGAGTATTTCCAAAGGTTGTGTATCAAGTATTAAGCATCCTGCATCTTGGTAGCCTAGTTTTCTATAAAAATGTTGGGCTCCTTCATCAGCCTGAGTGGATGTCATAACCAGATTGAAGCCTTTTTGTATCATTTGTTCTTCCCAAAAGAGGACAACTTGCTTTCCTACCCCCTTGTCTCGATATTGTTCATCAACCCAAATCATGTTCAGGAAAGGGGTGTTGTCCCAAAAATATCCATACCTCATCCATCCGATATTACTTTCATCCGGATTACGAAGAATGTATACCTCATTTCCCTTTATTTTTGACAGTATTAAGCTCTCTGAAATATGAGGGTCACGGTTTCGTATGTATTCATAGTCTGAGTCAGTTGCAAAAACGATCCTCAACTTTATTCCTCCTTTATGCCACATTAGTATCTAATGGCATTCTAACAGAACACAGTTAAGCACGGACAATAAATAACGACTTTAATTAAACTATGCTGCCCGTGAGGAAACTGAATCATTTCGAGGGAGTTTAATGTCCTCTTACCTTCATAACTCCAATTGCAATTCACGGTAAAAGCAGCCAAAACCATAATACTTAGGTAATTGGGAAGTACGTATAATAAGTAAATGGGAAGTTACCTATATAGTCCTCCTTTAGTTGAAAATAGGTTTTTTGCGATGTTTTGTTATTTGTTCAAAAGAATAAGCTATGCGAATTAAGGTAGGTTCAGTAAATGCTTTTCCGGCAAATGTGATACCAAATGGTCTGCCGTTTGCTCCGTACCCTGCGGGGATAGCAATAGATGGATAACCAGCTTTGGCACATATATCCGCTCCAATATAAGCTGGAAACATTATCGCATCTAACTGATAACTATTTATCGCATAATCTATTCATTTCGTTCTGGGCTAGATATAAATCCATAATTGATTCCATGATATAGTCCTTATTTTTCAAGGGATCGGTTAGCCCTTCCCGGAATTCTAATATATCTTGACCATATTTCAGGGCTGCATCTGCATACTTTTCATTCCAATCGATGAGTTCGGACAATGAATGAACCGGCATGTGTGCCGGGAGGCGCTGCAAGTAATTCTCCACTCCATGATTGAATTCTAAATTCATCTTGTTCCAATGCCATGGACCATGAAACGAAGGAATGTCGATATTTTCTACTACTTCGGCTCCTGCTTTTATCAATTCGGAGGATGCTTGATGAAATAGCTCCTCATTATATTCACCAGATTCACGCTGGGAATCTGGCACTTCACAAAAGACCCCAATTCTAGCTCCCTGTAGGCCATTCTTGTCCAAGAACGGTGTGTAGTCCTGTATAGCATGGTCATTACGCCAGGTTGCTGGGTCGCGCTCATCCCTTCCAGCTAATGCGTTAAGCAGAACAACCGCATCTGAAACCGTCCTTGCCATCGGCCCTGCTGTATCTTGTGAATAAGAAAAAGGAATAAGTCCTGAGCGGCTAATTAAGCCGATGGTCGGTTTAATGCCGACAATAGACATCTGTATGGCCGGACTTAGAATTGAAGCGGAGGTTTCTGTGCCTATCGCCGCCGCTGCAAAACTCATGGCCACCGCTGCTGCCGATCCCGTACTGGATCCGCCTACGAAAAAATCACCATAGGGGTGCGCGACCTGCCCCCCCTTTGAACTATAACCTGCCCACATCGTCGAGGAAATACCGTTAGCCCATTCTGTCATATTCGTCTTGCCCAAAATGATGGCCCCCGATTCTCTTAATCGGCGAATCAAGAAAGCGTCCCTCGTACTTACATGCTGTGCTAGTGCTAAAGCTCCCGCACTGGTACGCATCTTGTCTCCGGTTTCAATATTATCCTTAACGAGAATCGGTATGCCATGAAGCGGTCCTCTACTCCCCTTGCGCTGACGTTCTATATCGAGTGCTTCTGCGATGAAAATGGCATCGGGGTTAATTTCCATGATGGAATTTATGTGAGGGCCATCCTGATCATATTTTGCGATACGTGATAAGTAGCAAAACACTAGGTCGTGTCTGAAAACTTTTCATTGAGTCAATTTGAAAATGGCAGCTACGTATACAAACGCCAAGAATGACTTGGCCAATTTGTCGTAACGAGTAGCCACACGGCGAAAATGTTTGATTTTATTGAAAAAGCACTCCACTAAGTGTCGCTCTTTGTACCGATACCAATCGACTTTCCATGGGTTTTGACTATTCGCTTTAGGCGGGATAGTGTAGGATGCCTGCTTAGCTGTAATCCAATTCCGAATCACTTCTGAGCCATAGGCTTTGTCGCCAAGAATATGACTTCCTGTAATATCAAGCTTCTGAAGTAAATCGATCGCTGGAACGGAATCGTAGACTTGACCACCCGTCAGAAGAAAAGCGAGGGGATTTCCTAATCCATCGACGACGGTTGAAGTTTGGTTGTCTTTCCGCCACGACTGACACCGATGTGCTGATTCACTTCGTGTCCTGGGGCGTTTTTTTAGCACCGGCACTATGTTGATGGGCTTTGACCGATGTAGAATCAATGCTCAAGTTTTCAAAGTCAGGTTCGACCTGAAGAGTTTGGAAGATCGCGACAAGCAGTCCGGTATCTCGCCACTTGCAGAAGCGACTGTAGACCGTTTTCCATGAACCATAGCGTTCCTCCGGTAGATCGCGCCAGGCAGCACCACTTCGAGCGATCCATAAAAAAGCATTAAACATGGTTCTTTCACTTAATTTTGACGGACGCCCTGTTTTGTAGGGTGGAAACATGTCCTT
>NZ_LVWH01000076.1:0-2926 GCF_001909045.1 Paenibacillus sp. P3E
GTTGGAAGGAGTACGCCGAATTATCCAAAACAGACATATGGAGCACTATAAATTAACAAAATTATTTGGGGGAGATTCTCCTTATGTTAATAAAATGTCAGAAATTTTGAAGGAACTAGGCTTTATCAGGGACGTGCTAACAAAATATACAATAACAAAACGTTACAAATCAGAATCGATAGATATTGCGTTGTCGAAATTCAAACTCATATACAAGATTGAATCAGAATTAATCGAATCTTATACTGTTCAAATTAACTATTAACGGAGGATGTTACATGCTGAATTTAGAAGAACAATTGATAAGTATCATAAAAGAATTTAAGAAAGGAAATGTAACTGTAGATGATACATTGGAGGAACTGGGATTTAATTCAATTAGTATCATACAATTAGTTGTGAAAATTGAAGAGAAATTCCAAATTGAATTCAGTGACGAGGAACTAGACGCGAGTAATTATGATACCGTGTATTCTTTCTTAGAGTACATCGAAAAAAAGGTGAACTGATTTGAAACATTTTCCTGTAACATACTCAACCCCTTCAGCGCCAGCTTTACTTAAGCTGGCTGCTGAAGTGTACAATATGGATGATTTAACTGAATGCGTTCTTATAAAGCGAGGCTTCAATGATACTTATTTATTAGCAGGAAATGATCGAAAATATATTCTTCGGGTATACCGTTATAATAAAAGAACGGTTTTGGAAATATCTGAAGAAGTTCAGTTATTGTTGGAGCTTAGTAAAAGAGGTGTTTCCGTTAGCAGTCCAATTCCGTTAAAAAACGATACCCTAATAGGAAACATAGCTTGCCCCGAAGGGAGCCGGCAATTTGTATTATTTACGTATGTTGATGGTCATCCACTGAATTTAAAGGACGATGCTCAAGTGCATGCTTTTGGTAAGGCTGTAGCGCAACTTCATGAGTGCTCCTCAAATTTTAATATCGAACCAATAAGAAAAAATTTGAGTCTAGAACAACTTATAAATACATCGATTCTATCTATGAAGCCTTTCTTAAACACACAGTCAGAAGAATGGAGATTTCTTTCAAATACTGCAGAAAGGGTTATAGACCATATAAAAAAAATAGATAATCTGGACTTCGGTATGTGTCACGGTGACTTACATCCAGGTAATGTACATATTAAAGAAAACTATCAGTTTTTTGATTTTGATTTTTGTGGTTTTGGATGGAGCGCATATGATCTGGCGACAATTAAATATGAATTATTAACAAATAGGGTTATTTTAAGACCTGCGGATCAAGAAAAGAAGTGGGATATTTTCTTAGATGGATATGATAATATCAGAAAGCTAAAAAAGAACGATATAAGGGCAGTTCCTTGGTTTATAGTAGTACGGCATCTTTGGTACATGGGGGCTCATAACGACAACTTAAAGGATCATGGAATTGTAGATATGAATGAAACCAGCATAGATCATTTTTTAAATATACTTCGCTATATAAGTGATGGATTATAACAATCCGCATGTAAAGGAGAGCGAAACTATGAATAGATCGGCCCGAAGTTTTCTTGAAACCTTAGACAGCGTAGTTCCTGGACTTCTGGAGAATTATCGTATTAGTGGACTTGCAGTCAATCTCATAGAGCAGAACCAGGTATCCGAATACCGTTATTATGGATATGCTAACAAAGCATCTAAAATTCCACTTTGTGCCTCGACTGTTTTTCAAGCGGCTTCTGTTTCAAAGCCTGTAACAGCTTGGGGAATTATTAAATTGTTCGAATATGAGAAAATTTCAATTGATCAAACAATAAGTTATTTTTTAAAAAAGAAACTATATAAAGGAATTAATCCTGATATATCGATTAGACAATTGCTCAATCATACATCAGGTTTATCTGTGCAATCTTATCCCGGCTATCGTTTGTCTACCAATACGCCGACCTTAGAACAAGTACTCAGTGGGAGATTGAAAGGAGTTCCTCCAGCAATTTCACTATCGGCCCCTGGAGAAAGCTTCCTTTATACAGGTGCAGGATATTTACTTTTACAACTCATTTTAGAAACTATCACCCAAGAATCTTTTTCTAACTACATGCATCGAGAGATTTTACTTCCGTTAAATATGGAGCGTAGCAGTTTCGAATATGATTTTGAAGTAAGCTTGAAATTAGCCCGAACTTATAACTTTGTTGGATTTCCAATGCCGGCATATCATTATGTAGAAAGAGCAGCGGCAGGTCTGTATACTACTGTCTCTGATATGGGGAATTTTATAAAATCTAATTTTATCGATAATACTGATTTTAGAAACAACATCATATCAAGTGACAATCTAAATTTGATGCATCAACAGTTGGGCAGGAATCTCTCAGGCTCATTAGGTTTTTTTGTAAGTAAATCAAAAAAAGGAAGAAAAACAGTATTTCATTCCGGCTATAATAGGGGGTGGTGCTCACATATTTCCTTTATACCTAATGAAGGTTCGGGGATTGTATTGCTTTCGAATAGCGACATTGGGAAATTTATTATTAAAGATGTTTTGGTTTTATGGAAACAATGGATGGAAGACGGAACGTCCCTGAACTTAGATGCTTTTGTGAAAATAAAAATGAAACATTATGCAAACGTATGCAAACATTTACTTGCTACACGCGGGAGGTATTACACACATTATTTAATGAGACTTATAAAGGAGAAATAATAAACTGTGCAAAGTAAACCTGAAAAGAGCTCAAAGTTATACTTCTGGATACTTACATTTTTATCCCCCTACCGGAAAAGTGTTTGTTATTTTATTTTATTGGGTTGTATCATCACTACGTGTGAAATGTATGTGCCTCAAGTAATCCAACAGTTTATTGATCATTTTGTGTATAGTAAATACTCAAATCTTTTTAGAAAATTAACGTATTCAATTAGTTTTATGGCTGTACTTACAATCGTTCTAATTTGC
>NZ_LVWH01000077.1:0-2887 GCF_001909045.1 Paenibacillus sp. P3E
ATTTTAGATTGATTATTATATTATTGAACTCCAAACACTGATAGGAACACAATTAGGAGGAATTTTCCATGAAAAAATCAATAATATCTACCCTATCCGCACTTATCTTGATATCAGCAACTCCTGCGCTAGCAGCAAGTAGTTTCTCTGACGTACCCGAATCAAACTGGGCCGCCCCAGCAATCACGTTTATGGTGGACAAGCAGGCAGTAAGTGGGTATGCGGATGGAACCTTCAAACCTGGAAAACCTGTGACAAAGGCTGAGTTCATACATATGTTTCATACACTACTTCCAAACATAGGAGGTACTGCTAACAATCCCCCTAATTTCGTAGACTTAAAAGGGAACTGGGCAGCTAAGGATTTCAATGCTGTTTTTGGCGCTCATGGCTGGGAGCTTACCGACCACTTTAGCAGCGACTATAAAAAGGCTTATCTAGCTCCTGATAAGCAACTCACTAGATGGGATGTTGCTATCATCACCGGAGTACTTACAATGGACACCTTATTTTCAGACACCCAAAGTAACAGCGTAGACGAACCGAAAAAAGTACTGGATACAATAGGCCAATTTAAGGACATCAAAAAAAGACCCGCAGTTGGATTAGAGATGGCAGGTATGTATACCCCAGTTATACTTACCGAAGACTACGGGAACGGGGATTCGTACGCGGGGGACGCTGAAAATATCAAAGCGCTCGCTATCTATACGGTGATTAGTAACGATATTATGGGCGGTGCTAATGGTAAGTTTCGCCCCACAGATAAGGTAACCAGAGCAGAGGCTGTGACGATCCTACAACGGGTGTATACAGCATCAGAGAATAAATAAAGAGATACAACTAAAAGATCAAAGAGCCCTGGTGGGCTCTTTGATCTTTTAGTGTACTATGAATCTGCCCCGTAAATAGAATCTACGTTAATACATGAAAATTCATTATTTTGGGATCTTAATTATATAGTATTGGTAAACGAAATAATAAAACCTAAGAAACTAAAAACTAAGTGAAGCTGGGGTTAATAAGAGAGATATAGAACCGATTCCACTTATTGTGGATGCATTAAAAAAGTTGCTAGAGTACCCTGCCAGACTTACGATTCGGACAACTAGTAGAAAACATCCTTTCGCACTATAAAGGAGGGGCAGAGATAGGCGATATGTATGGTGGGCAACGATACTTCACCTCACACCTTATTGATGCTCCTGTCCTTTAAAAAAAACTATTAAGAATGAATTGCGGAATCTCATAAAAGACCACACAAGACATGAGATCCTCATTAAGGCAGCTTGCTGGGGAATAGAAAAGCAATTACCTTCCATCACAAAAGATCTCCAGAAGGCAAATAGGCGCCTAATATCCTATTCCAACTATATTCTCGTCAAGTCATTACAATCAATCAGTTTCAGGATAAGAACGAAAAGTTGATCGAAGAACAGCACAGCTTACGATTTCAAATAGCCGAGTTGGAGTACAAAGTATAAGTTGAGAAAGATACTGAAGAGTTGTTGCAAGACTTCCGCCAATAATTAAAGAGCATCGCCGATTTAAATATTGATGATGAATGAGTCTTGAAACCTGTCATTCATTCATAAATCAATAAAATCGAGGTCAAAGTTGACGGATGCATTAAGCAGATTCATTATAATTTTGCCACTCCATCAATTAAAGGGGCATAGAAAAAAAGGTGGGATATTAATCCGCACCCTTCCATTTTAGTATCACTGAACACTCCACATGCACCGTATGCGGGAACATATTGGCTTAGGATTTGATCTGTTGCAATTCGCAGAAACCTTGATTTGACGGGCTTTTTGCCTACGCACTTCCGTTCTAGAAGGCTGATTTCCGCACGTTTCTGTTGATGTTTTACATCAATTTTACATCAAATAGGTTTAACTAGCACAAGCCCGTCAAGCTGGGTAATGACCATTCCAAAGTATTCTCAAAAGAGATTGGTCAAACTAAGTAGTCTTCAATGACTAACGAAAGATTTCTGTTTATTTATTCACCACGGATTGATACGGCAGTAGGACCATTTGCTATATGATCAATTTATTTATAAAGCTCATATTATGGATGAATATCTTATGCAACTGAATACGTTGTGGGTATATTAAGCTCTGCCCAGTAAGTCGGGGATGAGCTTTTCTTTTATACTAAAAAGATCACCACTGGGTAAAAACGAATGCGTCGTTGGGACTTAGCTCTCGTCGCATAAAGTGTTTCAGCCTTGGTAGCGTTCATACCCCGATTTAGCTGGTTGGGCCATGAGCCCGTCGCCAACCTGTGGAGGACGTCTTACCCTTGGTCCCGGTGTCCATTAAAGGAGATCATCTGAAACTACCTATTCTCAGTATTGATGTAGCGAAAGGTACAAGTGTCGCTGCTGCTTTCTCTGCTTATGATTCCATCTTCCTAGTCTTTCGGATAACGTTGTTGTATTCACGACGTCCTTCCCCCTTAGATAGCTCTTATCTTAGGGGGAAGGATGTGTCCGGCTGACTATGCTTCCTCGAAACTGAAATGCCTCTCCGAATTCACTTCTAACTTCCCGCCGGACAGAGGGCCGAATTGCCCGAAGCGAGAATATGTTGTTATATGATGTTGCTTCTTCTCCGAATTAACCTTCGAGCCATTCAAGTTCTGTCATCAAAGGTTTTAAATCTTCTCCTTCAATTACAATCACTATCATTCCTTGTTCCGATCCTGATTCATGTATTTCTTCTCGTTCCCAATAGGCTGCTCTACCAGATTGAATATGATATTTAATTCCCTCTTTACCGACTACCCAACCTTGACCATTCAACACTAAAAATAATTGATGTACCGTTGCTGGATGTGATCCTACAACTCCTTCAGACCCTATATGAAAACATCCTATATG
>NZ_LVWH01000078.1:0-2856 GCF_001909045.1 Paenibacillus sp. P3E
AGTTTACTTATGGCAAGAGTTCAATTATGAATCTGATAGATTAGTTGTTATATATTTTCCAAACAGGAAACTTTGTTATTTTGTGGAAGAATTAAGATGAATTACATCATATACATACGCAGAAACCTCCCCTTTTGGAAATTAAAGGTGAGGCGTGGCTTGGCCCCTCCCTTGGTTGGACTTTCACCAACTAGATAAATGCGTGCCTCAGGGCACGCCGCACACCAAAGAGAACAGTCCGCAGGCTGTTCTCTTTCGCTGTCTGCCTTAGAAGCAGGTGAACGAGCTAATCCGATTCAAATCGATACCGAAGTATCCCCAGAAGAAACCGAACCATCTGAACCCCGCAATCGAATTTCGCCCGACGAATACCGGGTAGAACCAGAATTGCTCGCCGTTGTTCAGCCAAATGTATGTGTTGCGGAACAGGCAGCGTCTGATCCCGCCGGGATCGACGGCAAATGTGGTGGCCGACATTTGCGGCACGAATTGCGGTGGAGGAGCCGTCGGCGCTTGAACGCCTCCCGGTGCACCTCCTGGAAGTCCCGGAGTCCCGGGACCTCCACCTCCCGGCACGCCGGGTCCGCCCGGAAACCCTCCCCCGGTTCCCGGCGTTGGAAAAAATCCCATATGTGATCGCTCCTTTCAATGAGTATGCATAATCATCATATGCATTCGCGGAAAGGGCGCTTGGGCGCTTGCCCATAAAGAGTAAAGCACCTATCCCATGGGGCAGGTTCTTTTTATGGATTATAACTTCCGTACTGGCCTGATATACTTCAAAAACCGCTCCGGATCGTGATACACGTAAATGATTCTCCCAGGGGAAGTATCAAAGCGGTAACCAGTGTCTGCAAAATCAAAAGTTGCCATTCCGCTTTCCATCTTTTCCTCTACAACACGATTTTCGTGCTCATAATTGAATGGCCCATGTTCAAAAACAATATACTCGGCTTCGGGAACATCAATCATAAGCATTTGTGGCGGTACTTCACCTGTATAATCCAAAGGAAGACGTACACCAAAACACTCTATACGTGGAATACCCCAATCACAGAGTCTGCCAGCCGGGTCATTAATGTAAGCCATAATCTGACCGCTGCCACCGTTAGATTCACTCCCGCCATCGTCATCCAATTTGCCCTTAATACTATCGAGTAAGCCGCAAATGGTTTCGCAGTCCTGTCCCGGAATAAGACTTTGCTTTTGCCAAAAATCCCAATACCCGTTACTCTCATAGTTTTTAATGTGCAAAAATTGGTGTGCGGGAATGGTTACAAAATAAATGTTAACCTCATCTGCAGATTTGATCATCCCAATCTCTCCCAATCCGAAAAAGTAGCGGTCGAAAGAGTTTATTTTTGTACGAAGGGCGACAGGCCTAGGCTTTTTCCGGTATTCACTTGGAGTTACACCATATGTTCCCTTGAAAGCCCTGGTAAATGCTTCATGTGATGAAAAACCATAATCAAAAGCAATATCCAAAATACTTCTCTCACTATCCCGAACCTCTTTTAGTGCAAAGGCTAATTTTCTATGCCGCAGATAATCCCTAAATTGCATACCCGATATTTCCTTGAATTTTCTCGTAGTATGAAATTCGGAATAACCTAACTTGCGGGAAAGAAATCGTAGCGTTATGGCTTCACTGTTACGATTCTTAATACACTCGTCAATTTCATTAACGATGATTTGGATTTGCTTGTGCCACTCGTGCATTCGACTGTTCACCTCGTTTCAACCACTCTATAGTCATTGTAGAGTGATGGATACTCCATTGCTTGATTCTACTTGCGGAAAAGAGACCATCGAATATGCTTTTGAAGAAAAGTTTTTGAAGAAAGTGTTAGTTCGTTCAAAAGCATGCTCATAATTAGGGGGGGGGGGGACTTGCCCCGCCGGAACAGTTAATTTCCTGCCCGCCCTTTCGACTGCTCCCGGACCAGTGAGAGGAATGCTTCCGCTGCCGGCGACAACGTCTCCTGCTTCCGGGTACAGACAGCAATCGGATTCAACAGCGAAGCGCCTTTGACCCTCACACGGTCCACTTCTCCGCGCTCGACATTGTCCCTTACGGCCAGGGAGGAGATAAAGATGGCTCCGTAGCCAGCCATGACAGCCCGAACCATCTCGTTCACCCCGTTAAATTGCAGACCGACCTTGGGAGGATTCACGTTCAAAGCCCGGCACAAGGAGAAAAGACGCTCCCGGGTAGAGCTTCCCTCTTCACGCAGAATGAAAGGAACCTTCATCATTTCCGCTAATGTAATTTCCTTCCCGGCGTATGGATGGTTTTTGGGTACAATAAACCAGAGCTCGTCCTCCAGAAGCTCCTCCCATTCGATACCCGGCTGCTCTTCCCAGCCGCCTCCGTAGACGGCTACCTCCGCATCATACTGCAGTAGCCCATCCACCGCTTCCCGGGAGTTGGCCGTGGTCAAGACCACCTCTACGGAAGGATGCTCCTGCTTGAAGAGAGCCAGCCATTCCGGCAGCAGCAGATTGGCTGGCAGATAGGTGGCGACGATCCGCAGGATACCGCTGAACCCGGCCTTGTATTCCCGGACCACTTCATCCAGCTCCCGCTCCAGCGCAAACAGCCGTTTGGCGTGGATGGCCAGCATCTGCCCCGCATCGGTCAATAGAATGCCTCGCCCCTTGGAGACCAACAGTTGGATACCCAGCTCCTTCTCCAGGTTGCGTATTTGGGCCGTAACCGCAGGCTGGCTGATCCGTAGTTCCTCCGCGGCGCGGGTGACTCCGCCTTTTTCGGCGATGGTGTGGAATATTTTAAGGGCGTGAAGATTCATAAGATAACCTGCCTTCTACATCAAAATTGATGAATAACGAAAATAT
>NZ_LVWH01000079.1:0-2678 GCF_001909045.1 Paenibacillus sp. P3E
TTATTGGCATGTCGATCCTGACTTTATTATGTATTCTTAATATCATTGTTACAAGCGATAGATCCAATAAACTACTTTATTTGGCTTTTAGTATTGTCTATCTACTAATTATTACTGCAGCTGTTACAAGGAGACTTCTTAAACCCAAGCTATTGCAACTCGATAATAAAGTATTAATTATCAAAAACTATCAACTTGAAGCCAGTGAAATAAGCCAAATAAATATTGAACGTAATGGCGTAATCGGAATTAAACCAAAGAGGAATAGAATTGTCCCAATAGGTTTATGTTTTAAATTTAGTAACACCAATAAGGAAATAAATACCTTAATAGAATGGGCGAGGAACAACAATATTGAAGTGAATCACAAAACATTTTTTAAATGGATCTAAAGAAATTGAAAGTCGGCATCAGATAACACCATGTTCAGGCATCGGTCCGGTCGATGTTCGATGTGAATCGACGAGGCATCTCAGTAGTAGGAAGTGGAATCATCCGGACACATCCGCACCATCCGACCGTATCGCGCTTGTGGTACGTCGAGAACTCCGGAACGATCGACTCCTGAGAGGCTAAGTCTTCGAACCGGCGTTTTCGCGCCTTTAGCCTCTCGTATCCGTGAATACAAGAACGTTATCTGAAAGATACGCAATGAATTTTTGAACCTAACAATGAAAGGAGATAGCGAAATGACTTTACTCCTTATAGTTATCTTGGTAATTGGATTGGCTGGAATTATAGGAAATCAATATTCTGGACTAAGAAAGATGGATGATCTTCAGCGGTCATTAAATGATCTAAAGTCAAAAACTAAGGACCATGAATAAGGAGAAGTAAAGGATCCCTACAATGTTAGTTAATTGCATATTCATGCGGCGGACCTGAAGGTCCTTGGTCTGCAGCAGCTATAGGGGAAGCGGAAACAGCTGAAGAGTATAGCTGCCCTGCTACAGAAGCGATGCGTTTACGCCTTCTTTCACCCTTAGGGTTGAGGGGAGGTTTATTGAAGTTTGCTCACCCAAAACAACTGAATAGTGCGTTCGATCACCATCTAATTTTTATGACATGATAAATTAAAGCTATAAAAGGTAATTCAGGAGGATCAGTTATGAAAAGATACGAACAACAAAGGCACTTTCTGAAATCTAATTTTCATGAATTCAAACATATAAAAACAGATAAGATCAAAGGACTTGCACAACCACCAATTGTTAAACCCTTTGATCCGAAATCGGTAATTATTGATTTGCCAAAGATCAGCAAAGACGTTGTGTGTAAAGAAAACATTTTTGATATTATGGATCAAAGAAGAAGTACGAGGTTTTATTCTGAGGAAACTTTAAGTCTGGATGAGTTATCCTATTTATTATGGGCTACCCAAGGGATTACCGGTATGAATAAGAACGGACTTACGCTACGAACTGTCCCATGCAGTGGAGCAACACACACATTTGAAACCTATTTGTTTATTATGCGGGTAGAAGGCATTGAGCAAGGAATCTACAGATACCTTCCTGTAGAACATAAGCTCTTATTCATGTTTGAATTAGAAAAAATTGAACAGAAGATTGATGCGATTACTTTGGATCAGCCATTTGTCCCTAACTTTGCAAAAAAGGCCTCTGTACTGTTTGCATGGAGTACAACACCCTATCGCTCCGAATGGAAGTATGATATTTCAGCTCACAAAAAAATCCTTATCGATGCTGGACATGTATGTCAAAACCTTTATTTAGCCAGTGAATCTATCGGTGCAGGTGCTTGCGCCATTGGAATCTATGATCAAAAGTTGATTGATGAGATTTTAGAATTAGACGGTGATGATGAATTTGTGATCTATCTCGGTGCAGTTGGGAAGAAACGGGAATCGTTGTAAGCTCTAATCTGTTTTGCTAAAAAACTCTACAGGAGTCTTTGAGGTTGAATAACCTTAAGGACTTCTTTTTGATTTCCAGTATTTTGAATGACTGATATACTAGATGAGAAAATGAGATGCAATTCAATATGAGTATACCTATTGCTTGAGAGAGGGTATTCCACAAAAAACAATTTGTTAAGGAGTCAATACATGAAGACAAGGATGAAACTTCTCTTAATCGTGATATCCATTTTTTGCTCAATAGTATTACCTGTACTAATTCTAGAATTATTTCATCTTTTGTTTCCTGAGTTTTATACTAAGGGATTCTTAACTGGACTCGGCCATCTTCTTATATGTGGACTAATGATAATTCTGAATATAGTTACTAGCCAAATAATAATCCATAGTCAATATAATAAGGGAAAGGAGGACATGACAAGATATATTATTATATTTATTATTGTCAGTATCATTTTACAGGTAACACTAAGTATCATGATTGAGAACCCATTTAAAGATCCTCCCACTATAAATTAATAAATACTCTTGTTTACTCACTCGTTCTAAGATTTTCAGCCATAGACAGATTGAGAGCTGGAGAAGTCATGTAAGGATGACATTATTTTCTGGTGAAGCCGGTGGCGGGAATAGAGAGCGGGGGATTCATCCCCAACCCAAGGATACGTTCTGTGATCGCACTTTGGATATCCACACCTGTCTCCTGACGGCTTACCCTCCCATGTCACGCGGGGTCTTTGCCCTTACATTCCTTCGTTCGGCCTCTCAGGAGGTGGACGCCGTTTCTTGCTCCTTTACA
>NZ_LVWH01000080.1:0-2624 GCF_001909045.1 Paenibacillus sp. P3E
GCATTACTCTATATATGATAGACTATTCGGTTATGATCATAAAAACAATAAGTTTGTTGGAGTAAAGAAAAAAATTGTCACCAGTTAATCTGGATCAGCAATTTACTATTGAATTATTGCTAAAGCAAGGTGATATTCAAGTACCGTATGCTGCTTTAATAGGTATTCATACAGGACGGATTCAAAGGATTTAATGTTCAACAAGATAACGAAAATCAAAATTTATATAATTTTAATTATTGTAATGGCTAAGAATGGTCTCTTCCACTACAATTTTCTTTAGAAACTAATAAAATGAACTTTTTGGTTATTGCAAATGATAACGGGAATACTGAAGGTTATATTAATGGTCAATTGAAAAACACTCGGCATAGTAAATTGAATCATTTTGAAAATAGTAAAATGCGACGATCTATCGGGGATTGGGTTAAAATGGATAAAGGTTTTACAGTGAAATAAGTGAGGTGAAGGCACTTAACCGGGCTTTAAAGCCAGAGAAAATTTCACATCAATGGGGGTTAGTGGATCAAAAATGAATCAGTCTATTAAATTTATAGTAGTCGGGATATTAAATACTATTGTTGGTTTTGCGGCATATGCAGCCTTTATACATTTCATCATCGACAATTATCTATTTGCACTCATTTTTTCCCATCTAATAGGTGTGACTCATAGTTATTTATGGAATAACAAGTGGACCTTTCAACAAAAGAGTTACAATGCCAAAAGTGGTGTGAAATTTTTTTCTGTATACGCTATTACTTTTTTTGTTAACTTGTTTCTATTAACTTTATTAGTTGATACAATAGGAATGAATAAATTAATCGCTCAGGCGATAGCTCTTTTTCTAACTACAGGGGTCAGCTTTTTTGGCCACAAATACTGGAGTTTTAGAGCCTCTAAAAATTCGTAAGGGGTGTAGTAATGCTAAAGCAAGGCGTAATTGTATTAGTCAAAGAATCAGGTGAATATGCTTTGATTTCTTCTGATGCGAGAGGGAATCAGGTCGAGGTATACAATCTTTTTAATAATCTTCCCAATGGATTTTCAGAGAAGTATAACTTCGAAGTTATACACGGGGATTTGACAGAAAAATTATATTTAGATATTCGTGTTAAATCAAATATCTCTGAGGAGATTATTACTCCATTTGCTGAAATTAGTAAAACTGAGTTCGAGAAAATAATGAGACTCGATATATTATCTAAAGTTGAAAACTACTACGAGCTATTTCATTCTGATAGAAACGAAGGTTTTGATCCTGAAGCAACCCAAGTATCTTATGGGGGTCGCGTATACGACGAAAAAGAAATGAGAAGCTTGGTAGACTCCTCACTAGACTTTTGGCTTACCGCTGGTCGATATAACAAACAATTTGAAAAGGAATATGCTGAATTCCTTGGCGTTAGATACGCACTTCTGACTAACTCTGGCTCCTCTGCTAACCTCTTAGCATTTTCTGCTCTAACATCCCCGAAGCTGAAGGATCGTCAGATTAAACCGGGAGATGAAGTAATCACAGTCGCAGCGGGTTTCCCAACTACTGTAACACCCATCGTACAGAACGGTGCTGTTCCTGTATTTATCGACGTGGAATTGGGCACCTACAACATCATAGTAGATCGTATTGAAGAAGCAATCACACCAAAGACCAAAGCGATCATGGTTGCACATACAATGGGCAATCCATTTGAACTGGACAAGGTTATGGAAATTGCTGCGAAGTTTAATCTATGGGTAGTTGAAGATAACTGCGATGCACTTGGTTCTAAATTTAATGGTAAATTAACTGGTACACACGGACATATCGGTACATCAAGCTTTTACCCTCCGCACCACATGACTATGGGTGAAGGTGGCGCAGTATATACCAATAACGCTTTGCTCAAATCAATCATAGAGTCTTTCAGAGACTGGGGTAGAGATTGCTGGTGTCCATCAGGTTGTGATAATACATGTAATAAACGCTTCGGATGGGAATTAGGATCCTTGCCTTACGGATATGATCATAAATATACTTACTCTCATATTGGCTTCAATTTGCGAGTTACGGAGATGCAGGCAGCTATTGGGGTGGAGCAACTTAAAAAAGTTCCTACCTTTACTCAAGCACGTAAAGATAATTTTAAACGTTTATTTGAAGGTTTGAAGGATTTGGGAGAACACTTTATTCTTCCGAGAGCTACTGAAAATTCAGACCCAAGTTGGTTCGGATTCATGTTAACTGTACAGGATGGCGCTAAATTTACGAAAAATGAGATTGTTGAGTACTTAGAAGCAAATCGTATTCAGACGCGGATGTTGTTTGCTGGTAATCTGACTCGTCAACCAGCGTTCCATAATGTGAATTATAGAATAAGTGGAGATCTCAAGAATACTGATAAAATTATGCATGATACATTCTTAGTAGGAGTATATCCTGGATTAACTAAGGAGAAAATCGACTACGTTGTTAGTAAGATCAGAAGCTTTGTATTAGATAAATAATAGTTCGGAGGCTAATGAAATGAAGGTAGTTATTCTAGCAGGCGGATACGGAACGCGAATCAGCGAAGAATCACATCTCAGACCAAAACCGATGGTTGAAATCGGCCAGAGGCCAATATTATGGCACATTATGAAAT
>NZ_LVWH01000081.1:0-100114 GCF_001909045.1 Paenibacillus sp. P3E
CCTGAACCTGGGTGATACCTTCCACCTGGTAGGAATAAGTGACTTTCCCCACTTTGCTGGCTCCGGCTATCGGTGCAACCAAGGTTGATGGATCATTGGTGACAACAGTCGTTTTAATTTGTGGAGATACAGTTCCCTTCGGTACGATAAATGTTACTGGCGTTAAGGTATAGAGGTAAAAGAAACCTAGACCAACAACAACCCAAGGGAGGGCCCAGCATGACGGCCAAACAATTGAACAATACAATGACGGATACATCCGCTCAATTCACCGGTGAAGCAATGGTAAGAGATATCGTCCTTCAATTCCCCAAAGCAGCAGATTACTTCAAGGCACAGCGGATTGACTTTTGCTGCGGAGGCGCGAAGCCTTTGGCAGAGGCGGTAGCCGAAAAAGGGCTTGATACAGAGGCAGTACTTCAGGATCTGAACAAGCTGTATGCCGACCATCCGGTGCTGGAAGAAGATACGGCCTGGAACGAAGCGTCGTCAGAAGAGCTGGTTGATTACATTATCAACAAGCATCACAACTATTTGCGCGAAGAGCTGCCGCTCATCGCCCAGAATGTAACGAAGGTCTTCCGCGTCCATGGTGAGGATTCTCCGCACTTGGCTGAAGTGTACCGCTTGTTCCATACGCTGCGTGAGGAATTGCTGGAGCACACGGCCAAGGAAGAAGAAAGTGAATTCCCCAAAATGCTGGCTTATGATAAAAATCCAACCGCTGAAGGGTTGGCTGAGCTGCGCGGACTGCTAAGTACGCTGGAGGAGGAGCATGACGGGGCAGGAGATATTTTACGCGAGCTGCGGAGAGTTACAGGGGATTTCACCCCGCCTGAGCATGCTTGCACCACTTACCGTCTGACCTATGCCCGTCTTGAAGAACTGGAAGGCATGACCTTTGAGCATGTCCATCTGGAGAACAACATCCTTTTCCTGCGTTACCAATAGAAGATTAGCGGTTTTCACAAGTCCCTTCGGGGACTTTTTTTATGCTGGGACAAGGAGTATTTGAGAACGGCACCCGTTTACGTTATTCTTAAAAAAGACAATGTACATAATCAAGACATGTCTGAACAGCAGCGGAAGGCTGGAGTCAGGCGGGAGAAGGCGGTGCCGGGAATGTCCGCGAAGTGGGTGTGGCGTATTTTACTGGGAATAATGATAATTGCAACCTTAAGCGGCTGCTCATCGGTGCTTGGCACTCCAACAGATGGGAACGATGCCGCGGCTGGAAATGCCGGACCGGGCTTTTCGGTTCGGGTCGGTGACAGCGAGCTCGCTGGAAGCGCGGGCAGGCAGCTAAGTGAAGCCTATACAGATGGGGTGACGCTCATCGAGTTGCTCAAGAACAGTGGCGTAGCCACGTTTGCGGATGACGGGTACAAGATCCTGGCAGTCAACAAAGTATCTTTGAGTCCCGAGTGGAGTTGGGAGATTCAATTGAATGGCAAAAAAAATACGGATTGGAACAGCCGCGTTGACCGCGGGGACACTATCGTGGCTGAAGCCGTACCAGCAGCAAGCGGGGCAGAACTGCAGCCGGTCATTTTCACTGTTAACGGGGGTAGTGAGCAGCCGCAAATGACGCATTCTTACGTACTGCCGTATACCGAGGACCTGTCCGTACGGGGTGTATTGAAGACCAGCGGAATGGTGCAACTCTCCGAGGATAATAAGACGATAATCAGTATAATGGATTACAAGCCGCTCAGTAATGAGGCATGGATGCTGAAGGTCAATGGCAAGCAACTGCTGGACACCGGGATCGATATGAAGCTTAGACCACAGGATACTCTGGAGGTTGTGCTTGTGTTGCTCTAAATGAAGTACTATTTCGCCACATTCCTTAGGCTTACGTCAAGGAATATGGCGTTTTTTTGTGTCCCAAAAGAGTTAAGGAAGCGTGATTAAAATTATGTGAAATGCTTCACAATTGGTGTGACTGCAATCACAAATCCGCTTTAAATTTTAACAGTATAATTTCACTATCAGATCATGTTGTGTTGAAGTTCAGACGCATGAAGGAGGGTCATGACAGTGACAGTGGAGAGAGAAAAGCTAGTACTCATAGGTAACGGAATGGCAGGAGTAGGCACAATTGAGCAGATTTTGAAGCTTGGCGGCGCTTATGATATTACTGTGTTCGGAAGTGAGCCGCATCCCAATTACAATCGCATTATGCTGTCCTACGTTCTGGAAGGCAGCAAAACAATCGAAGACATTATCCTCAATGACCGCCAGTGGTATGCGGATCATCATATTACTTTGCATACAGGAACCACAGTTATCCGTATTGATGAAGCATCTCGGCAGATCATCACAGATAATGGGCTGTCGGTTGCCTATGACAAAGCGATCATTGCTACAGGCTCGAAATCGTTCATTCTGCCAGTACCGGGAAGCGACAAGGAGGGGGTAGTTGGCTTCCGTGATATCGCAGATTGTGATGCCATGCTTGCAGCAGCCAAGCAGTACCGCACGGCAGCAGTTATCGGGGGCGGACTCCTGGGACTGGAAGCGGCCAAAGGACTTGTGAATCTCGGCATGGACGTTACGGTTGTGCATCTGCTGGAAGATCTGATGGAGCGCCAGCTGGATCATACAGCTTCCTCCATGCTTCAGGCAGAACTGGCCCGCCAGGGCGTGAAGTTTGCCATGGGCAAGCAGACCGTTGAGCTGACCGGGGATGAACGTGTGAACGGACTTCGTTTCAGTGACGGATCGGAGCTGGCGGCGGATTTTGTAGTGATGGCTGTGGGAATTAAGCCGAATATACAGCTCGCCAGAGAAAGCGGCATTGCGGTAAACCGCGGGATTGTTGTCGATGACTATCTGCAAACCTCGATGCCAGATGTATATTCCGTAGGTGAATGTACAGAACACAGAGGAACTTGCTATGGTCTGGTTGCACCATTGTTCGAGCAAGGAATGGTGCTTGCCAAACATTTGTGCAACGTGCCGACTCAGCCTTATGAAGGTTCGGTTGTAGCCACCAAGCTAAAAATCTCTGGAGTAGATGTCTTCTCTGCCGGTGAGTTCACAGAAACCTCAGAGCACACCGTCATCTCAGCCAAAGATGAATGGAAGCGGACCTACAAGAAGATTCTGCTTAATAATAATATTATTGTCGGGGCAGTCCTCTTCGGCGATGTCACGGAATCGGCCAGTCTGCAGAAGCTGGTGAAGCAGGGTGCGGAAATGACCGAGGAGATTTATAGCGAAGTTATGGGCACGGGCTGCTGTGGCGGAGGCGGAGCGAAAAAAAGCTTATCGGTGGAAACGATGGCCGATGAAGAAATTGTCTGCGGCTGCAACGGTGTGACCAAGAAAGCCATTGTTGATGCCGTTACGGAGAATGGCTTCACCACCGTAGATGAGATCAAAGCCTGCACCGGGGCTACCCGTTCTTGCGGGGGCTGTAAGCCGGTCGTGGAGCAGATCCTGCAATTTGTCCTTGGGGACAGCTTCCAGCAAAGCGCCAAGCAGGGGATCTGCAACTGCACCACTCTAAGCAGAGATGAGATCGTAGCGGAAATTACCTCCAAAGGTCTGAAAACGACCAAAGAGGTCATGAATGTCCTGGACTGGAAACAAGCTGAGGGCTGCTCCAAATGTCGTCCGGCGGTGAACTATTATCTCGGTATGATCTATCCGGACACTCATGAGGATGAGAAGGAGTCGCGCTTCGTCAACGAACGGATGAGTGCGAATATTCAGAAGGATGGTACTTTTACGGTTGTACCTCGTATGTATGGCGGAGTCACGACACCGGAGGATTTGAAACGGATCGCCGACGTCTCCTTGAAATATGATGTTAAGGTTGTAAAGGTGACCGGCGGGCAGCGTCTGGACCTGATCGGTATCCGGAAAGAAGATGTGCCTAAGGTGTGGGAGGAGCTGGATATGCCATCCGGCTATGCCTACGCGAAATCACTGCGCACTGTGAAGACCTGTGTAGGTTCGCAGTTCTGCCGTTTTGGCACACAGGACTCCATGGGTATGGGAGCGCTGCTTGAACGCAAATACGAGCGGCTTGATTTTCCGGCCAAGTTCAAAATGGCAGTCAACGGCTGCCCGCGCAACTGTGCGGAATCCTGCACAAAAGATATTGGCATCGTCGGCAATGACGGCGGCTGGGAGATTTTCATTGGCGGTAACGGCGGGATCAAGCCGCGGATCGCGGATGCCTTCTGCAAGGTGAAAACCGATGAAGAACTGATTGAGGTCTGCTCCGCAGTTATGCAGTATTACCGTGAAACAGGGAACTACCTGGAACGGACCTCCGAGTGGGTGGAACGCATGGGACTTGAGCAGATTCAGCAGGTGATTCTGGAGAACGATGAGCAACGCAAGGAGCTTGCTGCACGGATTGATTTTGCCCTGGCACAGGTTTCTGATCCATGGAAAAAAATGCTGGATGACCAAGAGACACGTACCGCACTGTTTGAGCAGGCAAAAGTCTAACCTATACCGACTATGAGAGGAGAGAGCTCAATGCAAACCACTACACAAGAATATGCTGTAGGCACGGTGGAAGAATTCCTGCTGCAGATTGGCCGGGTTGTCACCACCGGTGAGACTGAACTAGCCATTTTCCGTACCTCGGATGGGGCCGTCTATGCCCTGGAGAATCGCAGTCCGCATCCCAAAGGCGGTCCGCTGGCTGAGGGGATCGTCTCCGGCTACTATCTGTACGATCCGCTGTACGACTGGAAAATCGATCTGCGCAGCGGCGAAGTTCAGTCCCCGGACCACGGGAAGGTAAAGGTCTATCCGGTTATACTGGACGGCGGTATGGTAAAGGTCAGCCTGTAGAAAGTCTGGATGAATAAACAATTTTAAAGGAGAATGGCGGGGTGGACGTGTGTTTACGCAAAGTGTAGAGAACATCGTGGAGACAGCAGTGGCCAAACGTGACAAGATGAATGAAAGTCTGCCGAAATACTTTCTTGCCGCACTGCTGGCCGGAGCCTATGTAGGTATTGGTATTATTCTGATCTTTTCACTCGGGGCGCCACTGGCGGCGGTTAAATCTCCTTTTCAGCCGCTGATTATGGGGATGTCCTTCGGGATTGCCCTGACGCTGGTAGTCTTCGCCGGCTCGGAGCTGTTCACCGGGAACAATATGTTTTTTACCGTAAGTACACTTGCGGGAAGAACCAGCGTATGGGATACAGCGAAGAATTGGGTCCTCGTATTTATCGGAAATGTTGCCGGTGCAGTGGTTCTGGCATTGCTGATCCGGGGCACAGGATTGTTTACAGCGGCTCCGGCAGAACATCTGATTTTTACCGCAGCCGCCAAAAAAATGAGCCTGCCGTTCTCTGAGCTGTTCTTCCGCGGTATTCTCTGTAACTGGCTGGTCTGCCTGGCACTGTGGATGTCCTCCCGCGCCAAAAGCGAGACTGCCAAGCTGGTGCTGATCTGGTGGTGTCTGTTCGCCTTCATCGCGAGCGGCTATGAGCACAGTGTAGCGAATATGACGCTGCTAAGCGTAGCGGTGCTGCTGCCAAACCATCCTGAGACGGTTACTATAGCCGGATGGCTGCACAACATGATTCCGGTCACCTTAGGCAATATTATCGGCGGTGGCGTGTTTGTTGGCATGGCGTACTGGATGATCTCCCCGGTGCGGGCAGCACGGACTGGTGTTATCAATAAGACGAAAAAGCAAGTCAGCTAGTCCTTGCAGAGCCCTGTGGTCAATTGACTGCAGGGCTTTTTTGCATAATGCGTGCCCAGAGGCACGCATTATTTATATGGTGAAAGTCCAACCAAAGGAGGTGCCAAACCACCTTTGTACGGTTGCCTTGTTGCAAATGGGCAGAATACGCTAATCCTTGAAGGAATATACGCTTAACTTTACGAATAAATCAAATATAGAAATTTATAGGAGGAATACAATGGGGTTTATTCTTATTTCGCTAATAGCAATAGGTATATGCCTGGCTGGTTTAGTTTTATATTATTTTGTTCTCCCGAGTAAGGACTTCATTTCGACCAATGAAATTCCGAATTCGTATGTTATCCAATCCTCGAATAGGATGGACATTCAGCATAATTATGAATGCGCTGCATTATCAAGCGCATACATCATGAGACATTCTGGGATGGAGTCGGATGGCAACAAGCTCTATAAAGATTACCCTAGAAAGTTATATGATGGAATAATTACGCCTAAGGGCATTCTCTTGTTCTTTAAGAAGCTTGGGTATGACGCTTTTTTTTGCTCAGGGAATGTTGATACCTTAAAGAAACAATACGTATATCGTGATACGCAAGAAGTAGATAGATCACTGATGCCGGGTGCAGTCTTATGTTAAGCTGTGAAATTGAAAAGAACCTGGGAGTGAATCCGTGATGAAGAGCTTTAATCATTTTGGGGTATACGGAATTTGTGTGAATGACGGGAAACTGCTGGTCATACGTAAAGGAAGAGGCCCTTATACCGGAAGGTTTGATTTGCCTGGGGGCAGACTGGAGGAGAATGAGTCCCTGCTGGGAGGATTGGTAAGGGAGTTTATGGAGGAGACTGGGCTTACAGTGACGGTGGAACACAATCTGGGGACGTTGGATTGGTTTGTCCGCTATCAGGAGGATACCTATACCCACATGCACCATATAGCCGCTCTCTATACCGTAGGAATTGCCAGTGATGCAGTAGCTTCAGGGATTAAGGAGTTTGCTGAACAGGATTCGCTGGGAACGGAGTGGGTGGAGTTGCCGGCAATTACACTGAATTCGGCTTCGCCAGTGACGGTAGCGGCGGCTGCATGGGTGAGAGAAGGCTGTTTGCCAACGGAGGTTGGATTTTTTGATGACTGGGAGGTGAAAAGTCTGCCTTCAACATGAAAAAAAGACGCCGGACAAGGCGCCTTTGACCACTCTATTAATTGATGCAGCATTTCCGGGTCATATATGTTTCATTGAGGTGAATAGAGGGTATTAGTATTAGGAAATTAAATGCGGCAAATTTCGTTAGGACACAATTCACAGTGGCAGATGTCTTGAAGCATCGTAAGATCCTTGATGACGATCATGCCATTCTCATATTCCACTGCATCTTTTTTACGCAGATCGCTCAGCATCCGGTTGACGCTCTCACGGGTTGCGCCTATCATGTTGGAGAGATCCGTATGCGTAATTTTTTTGTTGATCAGAATGCTGTCCCCGGTCTTCTCACCGTAAGTATTGCCCAGTCGAATCAGCGTGGAGCAGAGAGCACCAGGCTTGCCGTACATCATCAGATCACGGAATTTCGTCTGTGTGAGACGGTGGTGGATACCCATCCATTTCATAAAGTCGATGGCAAAATCACAATGCTGGCAGATCAGAATCTCCAGATCCTTCTGCTCGATAACGCCAACTTCACTTTCTTCAATCACTTCGGCAGTGAAGCTGTGCTTGGTGCTGAAGAAGGGATCAGCCTGACCTACCATGTCGCCGGCCTGATACATATACAGAATAAGTTCTTTGCCTTCGTCAGTTGATTTGGTTAGTTTCACACGTCCACGTTTGATATAAAACAATTTATCCGAGAAGTCGCCTTCCCAGAACAAATGAGAGCCCTCAGGTACCATACGCTCTTTCATTGTAACCAGAAGCCGGTTAAAGTTCTGTTCGGAGAAACAGTTTGTATTGCCGTGGGCTTCGATAACATTATAATGTTCCTTTATCATAATCGACATCCCCTTTATTCCCTCAGTTTTTCAGTAAATTTTAAATTAATTATACATTGAAATCCCTCTTTATGGGTGGAAATTTTCGTGAAAAAGTGTCGAATTTTTAACATTGTGATAATTTTCACTTCAAAGGTGTGAGATTTAATATGATTTTAACCTGAACAAGGAATTGAAGTCTTAAATAAGCACTATATTATAGCAGCGGTCCCCTATTATGCACAGATAATGGGAGAAGCTGCTATTTTTCTTTTTTTGCAAGGTTGATTTTTTCAGCTTTTCTGATCATAACGCAATCTGCAGGTTTTTTTCAACTCCGTAATAATGCACATAACTCTGTTATCGGCTGACATTGGCCTTTCTTCCCCTCAGAGCTACGCTGGATGTGAGGGTCTGGCGGTTTCTTCACGGAACTGGTGGACACAACCCGGAGAAGGAGAATTCAAACAATGGCAAAGGTAGCAGACAAATATCTGAAGGTCGACCCATGGGCCGTCATCGAGGAAGGCTTCGACCCGCAGCGGAACCGGACCTCGGAGTCGATTTTTTCGGTAGGGAACGAGTATATGGGGGTACGCGGTTACGCCGAGGAGGGCTATAGCGGGGATTCCCTGCTGGGCAGTTATTTCAGCGGCCTGCATGAGCAGCAGGAGATTGGTAATCATTACAAGGGAATGATCCGTTCGTTGCGCTATATGGTAAATGCGGTGGACTGGCTGCATACGCGCCTTATGGTAGATGGTGAACAGCTGGATCTGGCCCGCAGCAAAATTACGGACTACAGCCGCAGGCTGGATTTTCGCACAGGTACTTATCGCCGGGAGTTGATCTGGCTGCTGGATAGCGGCAAGAGATTACGGCTTACGTTTATCAGATTGGTTAGTATGACGCATGCTCATCTGGGCCTCCAGCAGGTTAGGTTTGAGCCGCTGAATTTCTCGGGTGATGTGGAGATTTGTACCGGGCTTGATTTTGGCATCATCCATGAGGAACGCGGTCAGAGTATGTGGAGAAGTCTGCGCAGCGGAGTAGAAGGTAATGTGAGTGCAATTATGGCCAGTACCTTGAACACGGGCAATAAGCTGTTTTCCGGCTTTGTCCTGCACTCTTCCCAAGAACTGCACACTGAAAAGGTAGAACGTGACCGCTATATCGGGCAGGCGTTTAAGCTGCAATTAACACAAGGGGGAATGGCTTCTTATACGAAGCTTGCTGTCCATTGTATAGATATTGATGCTTCCCGTAAGGAAGACGAACTCTGGCGCGAAGGGCTCAGGCTGGCAGCGGGTGCCTCGGAACTAAATGAAGCAGAGATATTTGCTGCTCAATCCGCTTACTGGACTGAAATATGGGAGACCAGTGACATCCTGATTGAAGGTGATCCGGAGAACCAGCAGGGGATCCGCTTCTGTATTTTTCAGCTGTATCAGACGTATCATGGCGATCATCCCGGTTATAATATCGGAGCCAAAGGGCTGACAGGCGAAGCCTACCGGGGGCTGGCTTTCTGGGATACGGAGTCGTACTGCCTACCATTCTATATATTCAACAACCCTAAGGCGGCCAAAAGCCTGCTGGAATTCCGCTACAAAACACTTCCGGAAGCAATGGACCGCGCGCGGGAGGTCGATTGTGAAGGGGCCTTTTATCCGATTGCCACGATCAATGGGACGGAAAGCTGCGACCTGTGGCAGCATTCCAACCTCCAGCTTCATGTTGGTACGGCTGTTTCCTACGGTATTTGGCATTATGTGAAGAATACAGGTGACAGAGCATTTTTGTACAGTAAAGGCGCTGAAATGCTGATTCAGATCAGCCGTTTCTATGCTACGCGCGGACAGTGGGGGCAGCGCAGTGGGGAATATGGCTATTTTGGCGTGATGGGGCCTGATGAATTCCAGCTGATGGTAAATAATAACTGCTACATTAATCTCATGGCGAAGAAATTATTCGAGTTTACGCTGGAGACGATTGCCGAAATGGAGACACTGGTGCCGGACGCCTATACTGCACTATTGAAGAAAACGGGACTCATACCGGAGGAATTAGCCGATTGGGGAAACAAGGCCGGACATATGAGGATACCTCATGACCAAGTCACGGGAGTGTATGAGGAGCATGACGGGTATTTTGATATGCCGTACATCGATATTCATTCGATTCCGGTAACCGATTTTCCGCTGTATTCGAACTGGTCCTATGACCGGTTGTACCGCTATGACATGATTAAGCAGCCAGACGTGCTGATGTTTATGTTCTTATATAATGGGGAGTTCTCCCGGGAAGCCAAGCTGGCCAATTACGAATATTATGAGCCGAGATGCATCCATGAATCCTCGCTATCACCTTCGATACACTCCATTCTGGCCAGCGAGATCGGCAAATATGAGGAAGCCTATCATTTCTTTGAGTTCGCAACCCGGCTGGATCTGGACAACTATAACCGGAATACACGGGAAGGTCTGCACACCACTTCCATTGCCGCAGCCTGGATGAATATTGTGTATGGTTTTGGTGGCATGCGGTCGGACGGGGAATGTCTTTCTTTCCGGCCAACCTTACCGAAGCGCTGGACCTCTTATCACTTCCGGGTAAAGTATGCGGGTGTGCTGCTGAGAATTGAAGTGGACAGAAATCATGTATGCTTCACAGCGCTACGCGGTGGAAGAGCAAACATCATGGTTTATGGACAGCAAATCATAGTAGATGCTACAGGAACGAAGCTTCCGCTAGGCGGGGGAATGATGACATGATGAACTGGACGGCTTCCTATTGAGCTTCGGTAAGGCCCGGATCATCCCGAATTTGCTGAATCTGCTGATTTCATCGTGACAGGATTGCATGAACTGTAAGACCTTGATAGACTTGTTGAAGGGAAAGAAAGCGATTTCCTGAATGAATCTATCCTATTGAAAGAAAGCTTGAGGGATGAAGATGGAAACATTATTGTTATGGCCGGAGGGGGCACCCGGAGCACTGGGAACAAGTGATGAGGATTGTCCGGGAATTACACCTTATCTGGTGGAGGGTAAAGAGAATGCCGCTGTGATCGTCTGTCCGGGCGGCGCCTACGCCATGCGGGCGGATCATGAAGGCGGACCGGTTGCAGAATGGCTGAACACCCTGGGAATATCAGCCTTTGTGCTGCGTTACCGGGTAGCGCCTTATGGTTATCCCCATGCACTGCATGATGCTCAGCGTGCGCTCCGCACGATCCGTTACCGTGCAGATGAGTTTGGAATTGATCCCGGCAGATTAGGTATCCTGGGATTTTCGGCAGGCGGACACTTAGCTTCTGCTGCCGGTGTTCTATTCGATGCCGGGGATGAAGCTGCTTCAGAGCCTCTGGACCGCCAGTCCAGCCGCCCGGATCTGCTAATCCTCTGTTATCCGGTAATATCCATGGCAGAAGGTGTGACCCACCAGGGCTCAAAAGAAAATCAGCTGGGAAGTAATCCGGATCCGGAGCTGGCTGAACGGCTCAGCAGTGAGCTTCAGGTAACGGCAGCAACACCGCCTGCCTTTCTGTGGCATACCTCGGATGATGGGGCAGTGCCGGTGGAGAACAGCCTGCAATTCGCCGCTGCGTTAAGCCGCCATCATATTCCGTTTGATCTTCATGTATACGCACATGGCGAGCATGGACTTGGCCTGGCTGACGATGAGTCTCATACCCGAGGTTGGACAGAGGCATGCGCCTCTTGGCTTGCCTTGAATGGATATTGCAAGTAGCAGGATAAGAAGCCTTTCATGAGCCGTTCGGTTCTATGGGAGGCTTCTTCTGTTTCTACATCTCCCTATTAATTAACAGAAATCAACTATACCGCTGGAAGAAGATTCAATATAATGGGAAAAGATAGTTTGCAAATGACGGACGGATTTGACAGGGTTTATTTTGCCTTTTTTGCTGCTGTGTTCTATCCTCATGTATCAATAATGAGATTGTACTACTCCATTAGAAAGGAGAAAATGAATGATTGAAATGCTTGCTGCAAGAATAGCTGGATCGCTAAAACGCTCTGTACCGGATCATCCATCATCTGTTGAAGTTTTTACATTTGCCATTTCCATGATGCTCAATCTGTTTTTTATTGTCGCCGCGACACTGGGTATATCTCTGCATACCGGACGGACTGGAGAGATAGCCACTATTCTGATCTCGTTCGCACTTCTTCGCCAGTTGACCGGAGGCTTGCATCTGAAATCCAATCTGCAATGCGTAGTAGTATCCACCATTCTTTTTACAGGCATTTCCCTGATTGCGGTGGGACAGATGTGGATCATTACGGCAACAATGGCAGCTGTCCTTATCATCTTTTTTATAGCTCCGGTCGGTATTAGTCAGCAGTCAACAATTCCCTCCAAATATTATCCTTACATGAAACTGGCTGCGATGCTGCTTGTCGCCTCCAACTTTCTATTTTTGTCTCCGGCCCTGGCATTAAGCTTTTTGGCCCAGAGCATTACACTGGTGCTGGGAAAAGTAGTGAGATCATAAATCTGGCTGCAAATGTAGATCCGTCAACGGTTTCGGTAACGGATAACTGCACGATTGCCTATCATCGTTACAGACTTGTTGAACAAGAACTGACCCGAATAGATCCAAACATCATCGTTGCCAGATGATCATGCAAGGGGACTGTCTGATGACAGTTCCTTTTTTGTTTCCCTGCCGCGCTAAACCCTACAAATTTTTCGGTTTTCTGGGTTTGGGAACTGTGGCGATGAAGACGCGGAGTGGAGGTTTGGAGCTGGAGAAACGCCAGTGGTCGCCTTTATCCCCGGATTTCTACAACCAGTGGTGTAGTTTCAATCAGGGAATCGAGGGATAACAGCGATCGTAAGCCCAAACGCTCCGCGCAGCGTCGCCCCTATCACCACTGCTTCCCCCTGCAAACCGGGAAAATTGCATATAAATGAACATCATTTCCTTTGAAATAAACCTGTGTAAGCGCTTATCTGTTTGATATATTATTGAAACTGGAGGTGTATCCAGATGTTGTCTGCTTTTATCAAGCCAATCGTTAGGCTTAACGTCAAGCAGCAGCTGATCCTGCTGTTTCTAATTATGATCTCGCCCATCCTGATCCTTAACAGCTACGGTAATTACAAGGCTGAGGAAATCCTGAAGCGTCATGTGACGAATGCTTATGTGGAGCTGAACAAACAGAATTTTGCGATTATTAACAGAGATATAGATACAGTGAACAAAATCACCACCACGATCATCCAGAATCCGATTCTGCAGCAGCTGCATGTAAGCGGCGACGAACCTGTACTGGACCGGGTGGAGCGCTATGAAACGATAGAAAAGCTGCTCGGCAGCTATTCGCAGGGAGCTGAACGCGGCGATGGAATTTATTACTCGCTGTACGTGTATGACCCCGATAATTATTATTTTTTCGCCCCTAATTTTCCACAGGTGAAGAAGGCGGGGGTCTATTTTTTCTCCAAGGGAGAGAAGCCATACTGGTTTGACCAGGTGGTTCAGCAGAAGGGTCAGGGCTATTTAATGTTCACGGAGAAGCTGAGTCCGCAGGCAGAGAATCTGAAGACGCTGACTTACGTCCGTGCGGTCAATAACATTTACAGGGGGGCGGGTACCGTCGGCGTGCTGGTTGTCACTAAGATGGAATCCAAAATCGGCGAGTCCCTGAAATCCATTTCATTGCCCGAAGGTGAAATCTATTTAACCGATATGAACAACCGTGTGCTGGCTTCTACCACCAATGCCACAGGGGAAGTTATCGGCCTGCCGGAGGGGGCTGATCCCGGTGATCCCGAAGGAACCGAGGATATGATCACGGATGACTTTATCTATGTGGTGAACAACAATCATGCCTTCGCCCAGAAGCTGATCTACAAGGTCCCGGTACAAGCGCTGCTCCAGCAGCAGAAGGAAATGAAGCGGGTGATTCAATACATAACGGTTGCCTACGCGCTCTTCGGATTGATTATCATCACTTATTTCTGGCGCTCTCTAATGACTCCTCTTCAGAAGCTGGCTTTTTTTGTGCGCAAATACGAGCCGGGCAACCGTGTGCCGGAGACGCCGCAAAGAGGGACGAATGATGAAGTCAGTGTGCTCATTGCTTCCACCTATGATATGGCCCGCAGGCTGAACAGTCTTATTATGTACAAATACCAGATGGAGCTGAAGCAGAAGGAATCACAGCTGCAGCTGCTTTATCAGCAGATCAATCCGCATTTGCTGTATAACACTCTGGAGAGCATCTATTGGAAAAGCTCGCTGGAAGGCAATGTGGAATCCGCGGAAATGATCAAGGAGCTGTCCAAGCTGATGAAGATCAGCTTAAGCCGGGGCCGGGAACTGATTACGCTGGAGGAGGAGCGGGAGCATGCCAGCGCCTACATCAAGCTGCAGCAGCACCGGTATGATTATGTGTTCACCGTCATCTGGAACATTGCCCCGGAGACCAAGGTCAATCTCATTCCCAAAATCACCCTTCAGCCCCTCATCGAAAATGCGATCATCCACGGAGTCAAAAATATGGATGAGGACGGAGAGATCATCATCACCTCGATTCTACAAGAGGATACCATTCTAATTACTATAGAAGATAATGGCTACAAACAGGTGGATTACAAGGCCATTGAGCAAGTGCTGAATGATGAGAGCCCCCATCCGGTCAGCGGATACGGCATCCGTAACATCAATCAGCGTGTGCATCTGCATTTTGGCCCGCATTATGGGATCAGCTATGCGCCTCGCAAGTGTGGAGGGACCGTCGTAACGGTTAAACTTCCGAAATCGGAGAATCAAGAATGAAAGGTGGCCTCCTATATGTTCAATATTTTGGTTGTAGACGATGAACCGTTGATTTGCAAAGGGCTCAGCAGTCTGCTGGCCTCCTCGGGGCTGGAGATCGATCGTATTTATACCGCGAACAGCGGTTTTGAAGCGCTGGACTGTATCCGCATGGAGGAGGTGGATCTGCTGGTGACCGATATCCAGATGGGAGCAATGAGCGGGATTGAGCTGATGCAGCATGCGAAGCTGGCCAAACCGTGGGTGCAGACGATCATCATTTCTGCGCATGAGACGTTTCAATATGCTCAGATGGCTGTCCGCCTGGGGGCGAAGGATTATTTGATCAAGCCGCTGAACAGCGAGCATTTTCTGGATTCCGTTCGGAGTGTGCTACTCAAAATGGATAAGCCTTCGCCGGAGCTTGCGATCTTCATGGCCGGAATCGGGAAGAGTTTTCGTTTGGAGGAGCCGCTGCCTGAATACAGCAAGCTGCTGAATACGCTGATTCAAGAGCCAAGCTCAGTGCTAGACGATGAGGAGACGCTGCGGAAGCTGGATGAACTGAAGCTGCGGGGTCCTTTTTTCTCCGTAATCAAGATTAAGCTGCCACTGCCAGAGGAGAATAAAATGCAGCAGTACACCTCCCGCGACCGGGAGCTACTGCGTTATGCCGCACTTAATATTGCCAAGGAGCTGCTTGATCAGGAATGGAGCACCGTAGCCTTTTATTCTCCTGAGGAAGAGATCACCGTCGTTATCCAGTGGGATGAGAAAAATTATGAGGAGTCGGCAACAGGCCAGATCAACCGGCTGGATGTGCTTGGGCGCAGTCTGCATTTGAATATCCACAAGTATCTGTACCTGAACGCCGTGATCGGCATCAGCCAGATCCTCAAAGGGCTGTCATTTATGGATGTGCTGAACCGTCAGGCCGCAAAGGCTATTCAGTGGAACAAGGAACACTCGGATCATTTTGTATTTTATTATGGAGATTTCAACTGGAGCAGCTATGCCGCCGACCCGTCACCCGAGGACATCTATACGCACAGTAACCTGATTGTGCAGAAGGCCAAGGCGTATATCGACGAGAATTATGCCCAGAAAGGCTTAACGATCCATGAGGTGGCCAAAAAAAACCACGTAAGCCCCAACTACCTAAGCTATCTTTTCAAAAAAAACACAGGCCATAACCTATGGGAATACGTGATCAAGCTGCGGATGGAGGAGAGCCGGGAGATGATTCTGAGTACGGATTTGCGCCGTTACGAGATCGCGGAGCGGGTCGGGTATGAATCGCCGGAGCATTTCAGCAAGATTTTCAAAAAATATTATGGTATCAGTCCCAGCGAACTGAAGAAGTAAGAACGCTTACGATTGCGGTAGATATAGACATGTTCAGTCTCCGGCTCCTTTTTTACAATTAATGTAGACAGTACTTGATGAAGTGCTGACAGACGAAAGGAATGAGGGAGCCAGATGAACCACACTGCTGCAATCCGCGAGACGATACCGGTGAAGCCTGAGCGTAAACCGTACAAACAGAACCGGTGGAAAAAAAATTTTTGGGGATATATGTTTCTTGTGCCTGCCATCGTTATTTTTATTTTGTTCATGTGGGTTCCCATATTTAAAGGCTTTATGTACAGCTTCTATTCCGTGGACTTCGTGAAGGGCAATACCTTTGTTGGCTTCGACAATTATTCCAGAGCGCTTACGGACCCGGATGTGCTGATTGCCTTGAAGAACACCCTCTATTACATGGTGCTCTGTCTCGTGATCGGTTTTTGGGTACCGATTGCCTTTGCGGTCGCTATTTCCGAGCTGCGGAAGTTCGGCGGCATGGTGCGCGTGGCTGCTTATCTGCCATTTGTATTGCCGGCTGTAGTACTGTATGGCCTGTGGAGATGGCTGTATGATCCGGTCGGACCGATTAACGCTTTACTGGGCACGATAGGAGCGGATCAAATCCCGTTTCTGACGGACAGCAGGTGGTCCATGATCTCACTTGTCTTTATGGAAACCTGGCAGCAGTTCGGGTCGGGGATGCTGATCTATCTGGCCGCTGTGCTTAGTATTCCTCGTGACTGGTATGAAGCTGCTGAAATTGACGGTGCTGGCGTGTGGGCACGTATCCGTCATATTACATTGCCGTCTTTGCGTAACCTCATTATCCTAATGCTGATCCTGCAGATTATTGCCACCTCGCAAGGATACCAGTCTCAGCTTGCTTTGCTTGATGGAGGGCCGAACAATACGACACTGACCTATGCGCTGCTGATTGTGAAGTATGCTTTTACCCGGCTCGATTATGGAACGGCGACGGCGCTCGGCATGCTGATGTTTGTGGTCCTGGGCGGTTTGGGCATTCTGCAGTTCAGGCTGAACAAGGAGGACAACTAGCATGAAGAGCGCGGACAGAGGCATCCTCTCCGAACATGATTTGAAAAAAACAAGCAATAAATTCGTCTACGGAATTATGGTCTTCTTCATCCTGGTCATGGTCTTCACCATGCTCTATCCGATCCTGATGACGATGTTCAATGGGCTAAAATCCAACGCTGAGGTCAATTCATTCCCGCCGCATTTTTTTCCGCAGGAGTGGCATTTCAGCAATTTGAAGGATGCGTTGAATTATATTGATCTGCTGATGTTCCTCAGGAACACATTGTATATTTTCGTGGGGAATATGGTCGTGACGCTGATTGTGCTGGGCCTGGCGTCCTTCAGCATTTCACGGATGAACGTACCGTACCGCAAGGTCTTCTACTTCTTCTTCCTGATGACTTTGTTTATCCCGGCGACCAGCTACATGATTCCGAACTTTGTGAATCTCAAGGAGCTTGGACTGCTGAACCAATATGCGGCGTTCTGGTTGCCAGCGGGGGCTAACACGTTCTACTTTCTGCTCCTGAAGAACTTTTTTGACGGAATTCATCCGGAGATTTTTGAAGCTGCGCGGATAGACGGGGCCTCGGAGCCCCGCAGCTTTTTTTCGATTGCGGTCCCGCTGTCCATTCCCATATTTGCCACACTGGCGATCTTCATCTTCTCTACCGCCTGGAATGACTGGTTCTGGCCATCCCTTGTCATGCACTCTGAAGATAAATACACACTCGCCACAGCGATTTATAAATATGTTATCGCCGTTAAGGCGCTCAATACCAATATCAAGTTCGCAATTCTTTTTCTGGTCTCTCTACCGCCGATTCTCGTGTTCCTGGTGTTCCAGAAATTCATTATGCGCGGTGTGTCTTTGTCGGCAGTCAAGGGGTAGGAGAGAACGGGGCCTAGCTGCTTAGATCGTATACCTGCACCTGAAAGGAATATAAATACACCTCGTTTGGTAACGAATTCTCTCTTAAGATAAATCTGTAAGCTAACTATGAGTGGAAAAGGGGAGTTTCAATGCGTAAATTTTCCAGCGTCCTGGCCTGTCTGCTTGTGACAGGATCGTTGTTATCCGCCTGTGGAGGCAATAATAACAACAATAGCACCAAGGGAACCAATGGTGGAGAAGCATCACCAGCGGCAACAGACAAAGCCGCAGACAACAGCAGCGCAGCTACCAACGCACCGGCAGATGATATTACCCAGCGAAAAGTAACCATTAAGATCCACTATCCTACACCGGACTTGACAGAGGTACGGGCCCAGGAGGATGACAAGATCAAGAGGTTCCAGGCGGAATATCCGAATGTAGAGATCGTCAAGGACGACTGGCAGTACAATGTAAGCGAAATCGGGGTGAAAATGGCAGCGAACGAAGCTCCGACCTTCTTCAATACGTATGCAACAGAAGCCAAATTTCTGGTTGAAAAGGGCTGGGTTGCAGACATAACCGATCTCTGGAATAAATACGAGTACAAAGATCAGATCAATCCCGTGCTGCAGAACCAGTTCATTATTGACGGCAAGGTCTACGGCATCACCCAGAAAGGCTATGTCACCACTACGATGATCAATAAGAAGATGCTCGACGGCAAGGGCGTGGCTGTTCCGGCCATGGACTGGACCTGGGATGACATGCTGAATACCGCCAAAGGAGTGGCTGACCCTAAAAAAGGCATCTCTGGTATTGCTCCAATGGGCAAAGGCAATGAAGCAGGCTGGAACTGGACCAACTTCCTGTTCGAAGCCGGCGGAGAAATCCAGAAGATTGACGGTGGCAAGGTTGTGGCTACCTTTAACTCTGATGCAGGTGTGAAGGCGCTGGACTTCTATAAGAAGCTGAGATGGGAAGCAAACGCTATTCCTCAGGACTGGGCACTGGGCTGGGGTGACGCTGTTGGCGCATTTCAGCAGGGACGCACAGCGATGGTTATGGCCGGTTCGGACGGTGTGATTGAGCAAGCCCTGAACCAGGGAGGGTTGAAACCGGAGGATGTGCTTACTTATCCAATGCCTGCTGCGGAAAAGGGCGGCAAGCATACGGGCGTGCTCGGCGGCGACTATCTGGTCATCAACCCGAACGCTACCAAAGATGAGCAGGAGATGGCTTTCCGCTACATTACTTTCGATTACTTCTCTGACAAAGGTCTTGAGGCACTGGATGCCATTCTGCAACAACGCAAAGCTGACGGCAAATACTTTATCCCGCCGCTTCTGGACTACTATGCCGCTGATTCTGAATTTGGCAAAAAAACCAAAGCAGTCTATGACAAGTACGATATTGTCTATCAATATAACCCGGATATTATGGTATTGCTGGATGGAAAGCCTGAAGCGCAATATAATACGCAGGACTATTATGCAACCATGTCCAATGTGATCCAGGAGCTCTTCTCCAAAAAAGGCACAGATTCCAAAACCCAGCTTGACGCTGCAGCCAAGACCGTACAGGAGAAATTCTTTGATACGATTAAGGTAGAGTAGCGCAGGGGGGATAAGGGGATATATGTAAATAGTACTGTCACTAAAAGGCCGGGAGACTTCCTGGTCTTTTTTGTTATTCTAATAGAGGCAAAGTATCAGAAAAGTTTTTTATAGTGAAGCATGTCAAGTGAAAAAATTCACGTTCTCATAAACGACAAAAATTAAGCGGTATTTAAACATAAAATGGGATATATTCCGGAATATGATCGAATGAAAGCGCTTTGAAAACAAATCAAAAAAAACTTTATACTTTGTGAAAGATTTCACTATACAACCCGTGGCAGAATGTGATAAGATAAGTGTGTAGAGAAAAACAACCTAAAAATTGACAGGAGGACGAGGGAGATGGCAGTTAAGAACGAAGTCGCCGCCCAAGTGAAACAAACCACCGCTGAAGAGTATATTCAGACTTTGGTGGATAAAGCAAAGAAAGCTCAAGAAGCTTACATGGAGCTGGATCAAGAGCAGGTTAACACAATCGTTCATGCAATGGCGTTGGCAGGACTCGACAAGCATATGTACTTGGCAAAGCTGGCTGTAGAAGAAACAGGCCGCGGCGTATATGAAGACAAAATCACGAAGAACATCTTCGCAACAGAATATATCTGGCACGGCATTAAGTATGACAAAACAGTAGGTGTAGTAGAAGACAATCAATACGAAAGTTTCCAGAAGATTGCTGAACCAGTCGGGATCGTTATGGGGATCACACCGGTAACCAACCCAACATCCACTACGATGTTTAAAGCATTGATCGCCGCTAAGACACGTAACCCTATTATATTCGGTTTCCATCCATCTGCGCAAGAGTGTAGCGCCGCAGCAGCCAAAATTCTCCATGACGCAGCTGTAAAAGCTGGTGCTCCTGAGAACTGCATTCAGTGGATTGAGCTTCCTACGATGGACAAAACAAACGCACTGATGAACAATCCGGACGTTGCACTGATCCTGGCAACAGGCGGTTCAGCAATGGTAAAAGCAGCTTACAGCTGCGGTAAACCGGCTCTTGGCGTAGGTCCTGGTAACGTGCCTGCCTTCATTGAAAAGAGTGCTGATATCGATCAGGCAGTAACCGACCTTATCCTTTCCAAAACATTCGACAATGGTATGATCTGCGCTTCCGAACAAGCAGTTATCATTGAAGAAGCAATCTTTGACCAAGTGAAGAAGAAAATGATCGCTAACGGTTGCTACTTTGTAAATAAAGAAGAAGCTGCCAAGCTGACAAGCGGCGCAATGAACGTAGAAAAATGCGCAGTAAACCCTGCAATTGTAGGTCAATCCGCAGTGAAAATTGCTGAAATGTGCGGAATTCAAGTTCCTGCAGGCACGAAGATTCTGGTAGCTGAGCTTGAAGGCGTAGGCACCAAATATCCGCTGTCCGCTGAAAAATTGAGCCCGGTTCTTGCTTGCTACAAAGTTAAAAATGCAGACCAGGGTATCGAACGCGCAGCACAGATTGTTGAATTTGGCGGTATGGGCCACAGCTCGGCCATCCACTCCAACAACGAAGAAGTGATCATGAAGTTCTCGCACCGTCTGAAAACAGGACGTATTCTTGTCAATTCGCCTTCCACACATGGCGCAATCGGCGATATCTACAATACGAATATCCCTTCACTGACTCTGGGCTGCGGATCTTACGGCCGCAACTCTGTATCGCAGAACGTAACTGCCATCAATCTGATCAACGTGAAAAGGGTGAACCGTCGTACCGTGAATATGCAATGGTTTAAAGTACCTGACAAAATTTACTTCGAAAAGGGATCCACTCAATACCTGGCTAAAATGCCTGACATCACACGGGTAGCTATCATCACTGACCCAATGATGGTTAAACTGGGCTATGTAGAAAGAGTTGAGCACTACCTGCGTCAACGCCAGACTCCAGTAGCGATCGAAGTGTTCTCTGAAGTTGAACCAGATCCATCGACTACTACTGTAGAAAAAGGTACTGCAATGATGAACAGATTCCAACCAGACTGCATCATCGCACTCGGTGGCGGTTCCCCTATGGATGCTGCCAAAGGCATGTGGTTGTTCTACGAACACCCAGACGCTGACTTTAACGGCCTGAAACAGAAATTCATGGATATCCGCAAACGCGTATACAAATTCCCTAAGCTTGGAAACAAAGCGAAATTCGTAGCGATTCCAACTACTTCGGGTACTGGTTCGGAAGTAACTTCTTTCGCGGTTATTACTGACAAAACAACTGCCAACAACACTAAATACCCATTGGCTGATTATGAGCTGACTCCAGACGTAGCTATCATTGATCCTGAGTTTGTATACAGCTTGCCAAAAACAGCTGTAGCTGATACAGGTATGGACGTATTGACTCATGCCATCGAAGCTTACGTTTCCGTAATGGCAAGTGACTACTCGGACGGTTTGGCTATCAAAGCTATCCAATTGGTATTCCAATACCTTGAAAAATCGGCATTGCAAGGCGACAAGCTTGCCCGCGAAAAAATGCACAACGCATCTACGCTGGCTGGTATGGCATTTGCCAACGCATTCCTGGGTATCAACCACAGCTTGGCCCACAAATGGGGCGGACAGTATCACACCGCTCACGGCCGTACCAATGCAATTTTGATGCCACACGTTATCCGCTACAACGCTAAAAAACCTACAAAGTTCGCTTCGTTCCCTAAATATTCGCACTTTGTAGCTGACGAACGTTATGCCGAAATCGCACGTATTCTGGGATTGCCAGCACGCACTACTGAAGAAGGTGTAACAAGCCTGATCAACGCGATCCGCGACATGAACAAAAAACTCGGTATTGAAGAGTCGTTCCAAGCGCTTGGCTTCGATCCTAAGGATTTCGAATCCCGTGTAGACTACTTGGCTGACCGTGCATTTGAAGACCAATGCACAACTGCCAATCCTAAGCTGCCACTGGTTTCTGAACTTGCTGATGTATATCGGAATGCTTTCTATGGCAGATTCGATAACTAATTAACGGTTGTTTAGCAAAAAATGAGTTTATAGGCTAATATGGGACTGGATGGAAGTGACAAATATCACCGAAAGAGTGATATTTGTCACAGTCCTTTTTCAGAAAATAAACTAAAATGTTTATATAGACAACGGTCCCGTTTATGAAGAAGCAATTGTGAATTTTATAACAACTAGATCTTTTTTGGGATCACGAGACACGGGATTAACCTTCAAGCCCGCGATCTCTACAAATATACTAAATATAAATGGAGGGATTTAGCATGTCGGTGATTGAAAAAGATGTACAAGAGGTTAAGTCTGGATGGCGCGGTTTTGCAAAAGGCAAATGGTCCAGAAAAGTAAACGTTAATGATTTTATTGAAAAGAACATCAAGCCTTATCTTGGCAAGGAAGATTTCCTTGCAGGCCCTACTTACAATACTACTGAACTTTGGAAAATTGTATCTGAAATGACCAAGCAGGAAATTGCTAATGGCGGTGTGCTGGATGTGGATGTTAATACTGTATCCACTATCGTATCTCACAACCCTGGTTATATTGACAAAGACAAAGAACAAATTGTCGGCGTTCAAACAGATGCACCTTTCAAACGTTCCATTCAACCTTTCGGCGGAATCAAGATGATGATCGATGCTACCAAGGCTTACGGCTTCGAACTTCCGCAAAACATTGTTGAAATGTTCACGAACATCCGCAAAACGCATAACCAAGGCGTATTTGATGCATATACCTCTGAAATGAGAGCTGTTCGTAAAGCAGGTATTATCACTGGTCTTCCTGATGCTTACGGCCGTGGCCGTATTATCGGTGACTACCGTCGTGTAGCTCTTTACGGCATTGATTTCCTGATTAAAGAAAAGAAACAAGACCTTAACAACCTTGAAGTTGATTCCATGACCGAAAATGTTATTCGTCTCCGTGAAGAAATTTCCGAGCAGATTCGTGCACTTGGCGAATTGAAGAAAATGGCTGAAATGCATGGAATGGATATCTCCAAACCTGCAAATAATGCTAAAGAAGCTTTCCAATGGGTGTACTTCGGTTACCTGGCTGCTATCAAAGAACAGAACGGTGCTGCTATGTCCCTGGGACGCGTATCCTCTTTCCTTGATATCTATGTAGAACGTGACCTTGCAGAAGGAACACTGACCGAAGAACAAGCACAGGAACTGACAGATCATTTCATCATGAAACTGCGTATCGTTAAGTTCTTGCGTACTCCTGATTACAATGAACTGTTCAGTGGAGACCCAACTTGGGTTACTGAATCCATTGGCGGTATGTCTGTAGACGGAACTACACGTGTAACCAAGAATAGCTTCCGTTTCCTGCACACCCTTTACAATCTGGGACCAGCTCCAGAGCCGAACCTGACTGTACTGTGGTCTGAAAAATTGCCAGAAGGCTTCAAAAAATTCTGTGCTAAGGTTTCCATCGAAACCAGCTCGATTCAATATGAAAATGACGATTTGATGCGTCCAATCTACGGTGATGACTACGGTATTGCTTGCTGCGTATCCGCAATGCGTATCGGTAAGCAAATGCAGTTCTTCGGAGCTCGTGCCAACCTGGCAAAAGCTTTGCTGTATGCTATCAACGGTGGTGTGGATGAAAAGTCCGGCGTACAGGTAGGACCTGAACTGCCTCGCATCACTTCCGATGTATTGGATTATCAAGAAGTAATGAAACGCTTCAAACCAATGATGGAGTGGTTGGCTAAGACTTACATGAACACACTGAATGTCATCCATTACATGCATGATAAATATTCTTATGAACGTATTGAAATGGCTCTGCATGACCGCGATATCCTGCGGACTATGGCTTGTGGTATTGCTGGTCTGTCCGTTGCGACTGACTCCCTGAGCGCCATTAAATATGCTAAAGTTAAACCTATCCGCAATGAAGAAGGTATTGCCATCGACTTTGAAATCGAAGGTGAATTCCCTTGCTACGGTAACAACGACGATTCCGTTGATAACATTGCTGTAGAACTGGTTGAATCATTCATGACGATGATCCGCAAACACCACGCTTACCGTGATGCTCTGCCAACTCAATCGATCCTGACGATTACTTCCAACGTTGTGTATGGTAAGAAAACTGGTACTACTCCTGATGGACGTAAAAAAGGCGAACCATTCGCTCCAGGTGCCAACCCAATGCACGGACGTGATAAGAAAGGCGCTTTGGCTTCCCTGAGCTCCGTAGCTAAACTGCCGTACGAAGATAGCTTGGATGGTATCTCCAACACCTTCTCCATCGTGCCAAAAGCACTGGGTAAAGAAGAAGAAGGACGTAAATCCAATCTGGTATCGATGCTTGATGGATATTTCGCAAGCAAGGGTCATCACCTGAATGTTAACGTATTTGCCCGCGAACAATTGCTGGATGCTATGGAGCACCCAGAGAACTACCCACAATTGACTATCCGCGTATCCGGCTATGCTGTTAACTTCATCAAGTTGACTCGCGAACAACAAATGGATGTTATCAACCGCACATTCCATGGTGCAATGTAATATACAATCATTTGCTTGAGTTTTAGGTATACAGTGAAATAGTTGCAAGGTGTACCGCCCTTGTCTCAAGGGCGGTACTATCTTGTTTAAGATTGATTAAAATTTTAAATTTTCGAAAGGATGACATCATATGGCTAATGGACATATACACTCCTTAGAAACCTTTGGAACCGTTGACGGGCCAGGTATTCGTTTTGTCTTGTTCATGCAGGGCTGCCTCTTGAAATGCCAATACTGCCATAATCCCGACACATGGGGTTTGAATGAAGGCAGAGAAATGAGTATTGATGAGGTACTGGCTGAAATTGAGCCTTACCTGAATTATTACCGCTCCTCCGGCGGCGGTTTGACCGTCTCGGGTGGCGAACCGACTTTACAGGCGCATTTTGTGAAACAGCTGTTCACCGAAGTGAAGAAGCGCTGGAATTTGCATACTACACTTGATACTAACGGTTACAATGAAGGTGATAAGATTAATGATCTGCTTGAACAAACGGATCTTGTCTTGCTTGATCTGAAGCACATTGATGATGAAGCACATATCAAACTTACCGGTAAGTCCAATGAACGTACCCTGAAGCTGGCTCGTTGGCTGTCTGACCATGACCGTAAGATGTGGATCCGCCATGTGTATGTGCCGGGTATTCATGACCGTGAAGAAGACTTAATCAATTTGGGACGCTTCATTGGAACATTGAATGGTGTCGAAAAATTCGAAATTCTCCCCTATCATCAAATGGGTATCTATAAATGGGAAGTACTTGGAAGACCTTATGAGCTTGAGGGAGTGCCTTCACCAACGGAAGAAGAAGTTCAGCGTGCCTACCGGTTAATTGAAGAAGGCCGCAAGCAAACCGCATTAGTATAATCATTCGCCACACCAAAGCCGATCCAATAGTGTAATTACTGTTGGGTGGCTTTTTTGTGTAGAATGGACTTGGGAATGTTCACTCAATAAGTCAGTTTACATAACGTTGTTTGGTAGATGATAAAAATGGTTTCGCTTACATTAGAGAATTTTATCCCTGGAGTGGATGAATCTTAACCTTACGGTTCCAAACCTTGTTTTCTATAATAAGAAATGTAAGGGAAATCAACATAGGGAGGGTCACCCATAATGAAGAAAAGTGTAACATTGCTATTGTCTCTGCTGTTTGTAAGCTCTGCGATCATGGCGGGCTGCGGTAACAACAACAATTCCGCTGGTAACCAAGGTGAGGCGGCAGCAACGAATGCTGCGAATGCTACGGAGTCACCTGCTACCGAGAAACCGGCCAGCAGCGAACCTTTTGAAATGACCATTCGTCATACGCAAGTAGGTGCCGACAAACAGAAACGCTTGGCTATCTTGGAGGATGTTGTAGGAAAAGTACAGGCAGAAGTGCCGGGTCTCACTTTTAAGCTGGATGGTGTGGACTCTGATGTGAACCGCAAGGAGAAGCTGCGGGGTGAAATGGCGGCGGGGAATCCGCCTGAGATTTTTGATCTCTTCGGCAGTCCTGACTCTAAAATATATGCCAAAGAAGGTAAATTGCTCGATCTCACACCGATTCTAGAAGAACTGGGTATCAAAGATAAATTCTCGAATCTCGATCCATTTACGTACGAAGGTAAGATATACGGGCTGCCGATCGGCGGCTCCGGCGAAGGCTTCTTCTATAATAAAGAATACTATGCGAGTAAGGGCTGGAAGGCTCCTACAACTTTCGCTGAATTAGAACAGCAGCTGGCTGCCATCAAAGCCGACGGAAAAGTACCGCTGGCGGGTGCTTCCAAAGCGGGTTGGGTTCCACTAATGCTTGCGAACCATCTCTGGTCGCGGTATGCAGGACCGGATGTTACGGCTAAGTTCGCTACCGGTGAAGCCAAATGGAGTGATCCCAATGTAGTTAAGGGTTTTGCCAAGTATAAGGAATGGGAAGATAAAGGCTATTTCAAAAAAGGCGAGCTTGGTTTCGAATATGCTGAATACACTACCCAGTTCACCAGTGGTGAAGCGATTCTGATGTACGATGGTACATGGAAATCCTCCGTATTCAAGGCAGGGCAATCCGGTGAAGGCTTGATTGGTAAGGTTGGCTTCTTCAATATTCCAGCTGTGGAAGGTGGAGTTGGCGATCAGACAGCATTGATGCGTGATGTGAATAACGGTTATGGCTTTTCTGCTTCTGCGGCTAAGGACGAACGGCAGCTGGCAGCAGTGAAGTCTTTCATCAAAAATATGTACAATGAGGAAATGCAGCTGCGTGGATTGGTTGAAGACGGTGTACTGCCGGCCATGAAGATTGATCAGGCAGTGTTAACTAAAAATATCACGGATGATCTAATGAGTGAAATTGTAGCTGTTCTGAATAACTCCGAGTCCTCATTCCCGGCCTTCGACTCTCTGGTACAGGCAGATGTCACTACGGAAATCAGCAATATTCAAATTCAAAAGCTGATCGGCGGTCAGACAACACCTGAGAAAATGGGCGAGGCTCTGCAAAAAATTCAAGAGGAAGCCAATGCAGCAGTCGAATAAGGTTCGGTGAACAGGATGTGCCCTGGTGCTTGCTCCAGGGTGCATTTTTATAAAAGTATAAGGCACAGAGCTCCTTGATTCTCATGCAATCGGAGGAAAATCATGAATAAATCACTCAAAAATCCGCTGGTGTTCACCTTGTTTATTTTACCTGCGTTAATTTTGTTTTTAATGTTCTTCATTTATCCGATATTCAGCTCCCTTTACTACAGCCTTACCAGCTGGAACGGCGTTTCAGACACCGTAAAGTACACAGGAATGAGTAATTTTGAAAAAGCCCTGGGCGATGAGCGCTTCTGGGTATCTGTCAAAAACAACGGCTGGTTTATTTTGTTTTCTGTATTCATTCAGGTTCCCCTCATTATTCTGTTCTCCCTGCTAATTGCCAATGTCAAAAAGCTGAAGGGACTCTACAAGACGGCAGTGTTTATGCCTTCCATTATGTCTACGGCGGTTATTGGTATCCTGTGGGGGTTCATCTATGAGCCCAATATCGGGCTGTTCAACAAATTGCTGGGGGTTATCGGAATTGAACCATTATACTGGCTGTCGGATGAACGGTTCGCCATGCTGTCCATACTGATCACCAATGCTTGGCAGTGGACCGGATTCTACATTGTAATGGTGCTGGCAGCGATTCTATCCATTCCGGGAGAACTGGATGAGGCCGCGGCGATAGACGGTGCAACGGGCTTCCAGCGGGCTACACGCATAACCTTGCCTTTAATCGTTCCGATCATTTCTGTTGTTATCATGCTATCCATTGCGGGGGCCATGAAGGCAGCGGATATCGTCATCGTTATGACGAAAGGCGGACCGGCAGGTTCAACCGAGGTAATGGCTACCTACATGATCAAATATGCCATCACTAACTTCAAATATGGGTACGGGAACGCCATAGCCGTTCTGATCTTTATGTTCACGCTTGTGGTTACAGCACTTTATCAGCTGCTGTTCGCCCGGCGTAATGAAAGGATTGAATACTAATGGCGCGAACCTTGAAAAAGAGCATACCTCATATCGCATTGCTGGGTTATCTTGTAGTTGTTTTGTTTCCGTTTCTGTTTGTATTATTCTCTTCGGTGAAGAAGGATAATAATGCCATAGCGCTGAATCCTTTTGGAATTCCAAAGGAGTTTGTGTTTAACAATTATGTCGAGGCTTGGGTAAATGCCAAGATCAGCACGTACTTTTTTAACAGCTTATACATTTCTATATTGTCATCTGTAGTATCTATTCTGCTGGCTTCCATGTTCGCTTTTGCGGTTACGCGGATGCGTCAGGGCAAGTGGAACCAAATCCTGTTCTCGCTGGTGCTGATAGGGATGCTGATTCCGAATAATGCGCTGATGCTGCCGATTTATACGATTGTACGCAAGCTCCATATTCTGAACACCCACTGGGCACTGATTATTCCCTATATCGCCAACGCGATTCCATTCACGATTATTATTTTGGCGGCATTTATGCGCTCTTTGCCCAGTGAAATAGAGGAAGCTGCTGTTATGGACGGCTTGAAGGCCCCGGGTATCTTTGCTAGAATTATTGTACCTTTGACGGTTCCCGCCATGGTTACAGTATTCATTGTTAATTTCCTGGGAAATTGGAATGAGTTTTTGCTGGCCAACTATTTTCTTTCGAATGACGAGCTGCGCACACTTCCGGTGGGGATGGTCCAATTCCGTGATCAGTATCAGATGAACTATGCGCAGATGTCCGCAGGCATTGTCTACAGTGTGCTGCCGGTCGTAATTATTTACGCCATTTTGCAGGAGAAGATTATTGAAGGGGTTACAGCGGGCAGCGTAAAAGGATAATCCTATTCACAGTCAGGGGCACTAGCCGATGAATTTGCGCTATAAGTTATTTACGGCGTTTTTGGGCCTGATTATCATTCCTCTGTTTATTCTTGGCATGATTATGTTTTTTGTGACTTATAATTCAATTGAGAAGAAGTACAGCCAGCAATCCGAGTATTCGCTCAAAGCCATCAGCTACAGCATATCCAGTGTCTTCAAGGACATGGACAACGTTACTGATAACGGAATTGCCACCTCGGTATTTCATATGGCACTTAGTGCAGAGGACCCGTCCACACAGGATTTGACCGATGCCGAGCAGCTTAGCCTGAATGCCAGCCAGCGCAACTTCCGCAGTCTTTTGTACAATCATCCATCGATCAGCTATGCTTTTCTCTACAATTTTAACGGGAAAGGCAGCTCGGAGATTGTCTCGATCTTCAACAAGGAGAATTTCCGTACACTCCCCTATGACAAGTTCAAGGGAAGTGAGCTGTATCAGGAGGTCATGAAGCTGAACGGAGTGCCCAAATGGATTGCACCTCACGAATATCCGGAACTGACCGGAACGGAGCCTGTATTTACGCAGATCCGGCTGGTGAAGGAACTAAGCTTTTTTCAGAATATCGGTATTCTGGTGGTGCAGATCAAGAATTGGGAGTTCGAATCGATCTTCCGCAATCTCAAAATCGGGGATAGTGACCAGAAAGTTTCCTTTATGCTTGTGAACGATGATGGCATGATTCTGTTTGATCCGGACCGCAAGCTGGATGGCCAGGATTTCCATTCCTTTACAGCGAAGAACTTCGCTTTTCAAAAAGGCTTTCAAAGCTTCAGAACAGAGTTCGATGGGGAGAAAAGCATACTCTCGGTCTATCATCTTAAGGATTATCCCTGGAGTCTTGTCTCCATTACCTCCTGGGATTCTCTGTCCCGAGAAGTAACAGTGTTCGCCCGATGGTTTGTGGTTGTAATCTTCTTGTGCCTGCTGGGTGCAGTCATTTTTAATCTGTTTTTCATGAACCGGATTACGGGCGGTATTGCTGTTATAGTCCGGTTTATGCGGCGGGTAGAGGATGGAGATCTCACTACACGTGTGGAGGAGAAGGGCAGCGATGAAATGACACTGCTTGCGCGTGGCTTCAATGATCTGATGGATAAAATTAATAGTTTATTCAATAGGGTGCATGTGGAGCAGCATCGGAAAAATCAGGCTGAAATGCGGGTACTTCAGGCACAGATCAAGCCACATTTTCTGTTCAATACGCTGGAATCCATCAATGTGCTCGCTGTTCAGAATGAAGGCCGGAAGGTCAGCGAGATGGTCTACAGGCTGGCCAGTATCCTTCGCATCAGCATTCAGGACAGGGATGAAATTACACTGGATGAGGAAGTCACGCACCTGCGCAATTATTTGGATATTCAGAAATTCCGCTTTGAGGATATCTTCGATTATGAAATTGATATTCCCCAGGAGCTGTTAGGCTGTGGCGTCCTCAAGCTTACCCTGCAGCCGCTTGTCGAAAACAGCATCCAGCACGGGTTCGAAGGGATCGAATACAAGGGGATGGTTAGTGTAAAAGGCTGGGAAGAGCGGGGGAATCTGATTCTGCAGATTAAGGATAACGGAATTGGGATGAGTTCAGCCCAGCTCTCCTTGTTCCAGTATATGGTGAGTGAATCAGGAGAGGCTGCCGAATCCATCACCGGGAACAAGCCGGAGCATGGCATTCATCTGGAGCGGCGCGGGCTTGGTGTACGCAGTGTAGCTGACCGTATCCGTATTGAATATGGAGACAGATATGGGATATTTATCTGCGCAAGTCCGGGAGAAGGTACCATCATCCAATGCGTCATCCCAAAATACGGGCAGGGAGAAGATCATTATGCTAAAGGTATTATTGGTTGACGATGAAGCCCCTATACTTGGCAATCTGCGTCGTGTGCTGCCATGGCAGGAAATGGGGATGGAGATCACCGGAATGGCCCGCAGTGGAATGGAGGCGCTCCGCATTGCTGAGGAACAAGCCCCGGACCTTGTACTCTGCGACATCCGTATGCCCGTCATGGATGGATTAACGTTCATCGGCAAGCTGCGCGAGATGGGACTGGACAGCGAGGTTCTACTGCTAAGCGGTTATCAGGAATTTGATTATGCGCGGGAAGCCATCCGGCTTGGGGTGAAGGAGTATATCTGCAAGCCGATTCATTATGAAGAGCTGGGCAACAAGGTGCGGGAAATGGGCACGCGAATCCGCAGCAAACAATACAAGGATAAGCTGTACAACAGTATTCCGCTGTTTCAGGAGCAACCTCCGGCAGAGGATTCTGCCAAAAAAACACCGGAACAGCTGATGAATCTAGCTGCCCAATATATTTCGGAGCGGCTGAATTATGATCTGGGTATTGAGGAAGTGGCGAATAGAATTGGCATCAGCAGCAGTTATTTTTGTCTTCTGTTCAAGAACCGCTTTGCCATGACCTTTGTGGAGTATGTAACGCAACAGCGTATGGAAGCAGCGAAGTTCATGCTGGCAAGCAGTGACAAGAGCATTACTGCGATCAGCGCAGGGGTAGGTTATCAGGAGCGCCGTTATTTTACAAAAGTGTTCCAGAAACAGACAGGAATGACCCCCAAGGAATACCGGGACCAGCATCGAATGCCGGAGACTCGGTAAGCATAGGATTGATACACCTGAAGAGGCGACGACCTTGTCCACAAGGTTAGCGTCTCTTTTTTGTAGTGCAAAGTGAAGCCTGTTAGAATGACAATGGGGTTCTGGTGATAATAAATGGTAATAATTTTTAATCTTTTCTTTACATTTAATGAAACTTTTTAAGGACTCCTGCGTCTAATACTATGTTTTGTAAATGAACGTGGCAAAAATCACAGTCTCGTCCCTTACGGACGATTGCGTTTTTGCAGGGATTATAAGGATTGCAGAGAGAGATTTACTTTCCTTATATACTACTAATAGGAGCAGAAGGAGTCATACCATGAATTTGAAAAAAATTTCGTTAGTTGCAGTCCTGGCTATATCGCAGGTTGCAGCGGCAGTGCCGGCGTTTGCCGTCCCTGTAAGCACCACCACTACAACTGGAACAGTAGTTCAAGCAGCCGAGGCTACCCCTACTCCTGTGATGGCGCCAGAGCCTGCTGCTACTGACCCACTGCCTCCGCTGGTTTCACCGGGGACAGCAACACCAACAGCGACACCAACACCAATATCGACACCATCAGCGATGCCTTCTGCATCAGCCATTCCTGCTGCAACGGTAGTGCCTTCAGCCACACCCGTACCCGCACAATCAGCAATACCTACAGCTACACCTGGCACGATCACACCAAGTGGGACCACAGGGGGACAAATTATCCCGACTGCTGGAGCGAACCAACTCATTCTTATGATGAACAGTAATAAAATGTATAAGAATGGCACCCCGTATTTGGCCAATCAGCCAATGGCAGTTAAGTATGGCGTATCCTATGTATCGATTCGTGCCATGGTGGAAATGGTTGGCGTAAAATATACCTATGATACAAAAACAAAGGAAGTTATTGTAACCAAAGGCGACAGCATCATGCGTTTTAAAACAGACAGCAAGATCTATACGGTAAATGGCAACAAGGTGCCTATGAAAGGGCCTGCCTACCAGTTCAAGGGAACATTCATGATTCCTTTGACCTCGATTACAGGTGCTCTATCCATCCCTTATAGTGTTGATAACGTGGGGAAACGTGTCATTCTATCACTGAACATGAAGCCTACGGCTTCTTTTACTGTACAGCCGACTGTAATTTACGCCGGACAAACGACTGTGAATTATGTAACCAAGAATTCATCGCCCAATGGCACTGCAATTGTAACTGAACAGTGGGGCGGCAACAAAATGGATATTTATGATCAGCCGGGATTTTATACGGTAACCTATTCGGTAACGGACGCTTCCGGACAGACGAGTGATCCTTATTCAGTGACCTTTCAAGTCCTCCAGCCGAACCAGCCGCCTGTTGCCAATTTCACTTCCGATAAAGAGGAATACAAAATGGGTGAGCCGGTGACCCTTACCGACCTGAGTTATGATCCTGAAGGTGAAGAACTGACGGTTGAGTGGACGAACCGCGCACTGGCCTTTTTTAATCCGGGACCTGTTTCGATCCAGCTCAAAGTAACTGACAAACACGGACTGAGCAGTACGTTCGAGAAAACCATTAATATTACAAGTGAGCAGTTGTATACCCAGGATGAAGTAGCCAAATTGTTCACAGTTCCTGGTGATATTATCTCGATGGACGGCGGTTCGATTCCAGGATTGCCAAACCTGCAGTACAATTTGTCTTCCGAGGGATATAAGCTGATTCGCAGCAACAGCCCGGAAACGGTCAATTCGGAGGGTGTGCTGTACCGCGAAACATCGGTTGGATTAACCCGTTTCCTGGTTCACCACATGAACAATATGTCCACTAGACAGAAGCTGTATGTAATCGCAACGAACAACAACTTGTACCCAACTACAATTACTACCCAATATTTGGGAATTGCGGGTCCGGCCACATCACCGGAATACACAGGTAAAATTTCGATCCAAAAGTATTACCAATCCATGCTTAACAACTCAAGTTATGGAACGATTACTCTTCAACCGGGGCAAAGTATGCCTATCATGACGGATATCAGTAAAGTCGCCATGAAACCTGGTGAAGTGCTCTCACTAAGTGCTGACCTGTCCAGTGATTTGGCAGTGCAGTATAACGTTGTAATGGTTGAGCAGACTAAAGATCCGGTGGCATTGTTGCCAACTCTGCCCCTTCTGGACCGTGATGGTGTACACAACCGGGGAACCTACGATGAGTCTACACGTATAATCAGTGTCTTCGATGAGGTTGGCGCCACACAGTCGAAGCTTGTGCTTGGTGATAACAGCAAAGACCTGAATCTGGTCGGTGTTGATCCGATGAGCGGAACAGCCGCTTCGAACTCAGGCAACTTCGGGGTTCTATACAAAATCAGACTCGAGAGTGTCGCCAAGAATACACTGATTACATTCAATCCGCGCGGAGGCAATTATCTGGGGTCTATAATGGTCAACGGATCGATTATTAATCTGCCGAACAAAGGGAACTTATCCAGCTCCGACATGAACGCTGTGCTCTATCGATCCGGCGAATATACAGGTCCGGTGGATATCGTATTCTCGGTGGCTTCCGGCAGCAATCTTCCGGTAAACCTGGTCTTTACACCCATTCTGGCCAAAAAATAAATCAGGCAGTTTCGTCAAAAGGCCTGTCAGCATTCCCATATGGGAACGGCTGACAGGCCTTTTGCTGCAGGAGCCGCGAGGCTTTATTGACGGGGCTTTTGTTTTGGGGCATTATTAAGAGAGTGCAAAACAAAGAACATGTTATGGGAGATGAGCAAATGCTGTCGACAGATCAAATACTGGAAGCCATGTCGGGGCAGGGACTGCGAATCACCGATCAGCGTAAAACGCTTGCCAAGCTATTCGGCGAGAATACGGGATATTTATCCGCGAAGGATGTATATGAGCATATGGGCCGTAAATACAGCGGGCTCAGCTTCGATACGGTGTACCGCAATCTGCGGATCATGGAGGAGCTTGGGGTACTGGAGCAGGTGGTGTTTGAGGAGGGTGTCAAGTTCAAGGGCAGCTGCAATCAGGATCATCACCATCACCATATGATTTGCCTTCAATGCATGAAGACTTACCCGATCAATTTCTGCCCGATGAATCTAACGGATACACCTGACCAATTCCGGGTGGTCAAGCATAAATTTGAGGTGTTCGGATACTGCAAGGATTGTGAACAGAACCGTGAAGAAGAGATTGCCCTTGCGGCTCATGGCAAAGAAGGCCGCTGACATGGATATAGGACGCAAGACGATCCAGGCACCAATCCGTGTGTACCGCAAGTTCATCTCACCGATCAAACCGGCAACCTGCCGCTTCTATCCTACCTGCTCAGCCTATGCATTGGAAGCTATTGAAGTCCATGGTCCGGTGAAGGGCTCGTGGCTGGCAGCTAAGCGGATTGCCAGATGTCATCCCTTCCATCCGGGAGGACTTGATCCTGTGCCTCCACGGGAAGAACCCCCACCGGGGGGGAGAATCGGCAAAGGCAACTTGACATAGTGGCCAGGCATGGGTATATTTTGGATAATACGATGAATTCCAAGGAACGGATAAGTAAATCGGGACAACCATGACAGAGAGCCGGGAATGTGCTGAAAGCCGGTATGGTAAGAAGGTTGAAGATGGTCCGGGAGGAACTGTGGGCGAGCGGCAGGCCGTGTTAGAAGGCTGCGTTAGGTCACGGCGTGTTCCAGCGTTAATGGACAGTTCCCACTTCGGGAACTGGCGAAGCCTGTGCTCTGCAAGGAGCCGGGGAATTTTGGGTGGTATCGCGTGAGTAATCCTCTCGCCCCATATTGGGGCGGGAGTTTTTTGTGTTTGAAATATAAGGATTTATATGTTTTACGATATAAATTCTTATATTTCTCACTGAAGCGGATCCCGTCCTGAATAGGACGGCAAAGCCGTTTCCACTTGCCAAGACGAAAGGATGACAAGAAATGAGCGACAAGAAAACATTTTATCTGACAACCCCGATCTATTATCCGAGTGACAAGCTGCATATCGGTCATGCATATTCGACAGTGGCCGGAGATGTAATGGCGCGCTACAAGCGGCTGCGCGGCTATGCGGTACGTTACCTGACCGGTACGGATGAGCATGGACAGAAGATTGAAGAGAAGGCTGCAAAGGCCGGCAAGACACCTCAGGAGTTCGTTGACGGGATCGTTGCTGGCATCAAAGACCTGTGGCGCAAGCTAGACATCTCGAATGATGATTTCATCCGTACAACTGAAGAACGCCATAAAAAAGTAGTGGCGGATATTTTTGACCGGCTGCTGAAGCAGGGTGATATTTACAAAGGGGAATACGAGGGCTGGTACTGCATCTCGGACGAGACTTTTTACACTGAGACTCAACTGGTGGATATCGAGCGTGATGCGGAAGGAAATATCACTGGAGGCAAAAGTCCGGACAGCGGACATCCCGTTGAACTGGTCAAGGAAGAAAGTTATTTCTTCCGGATGAGTAAATATGTGGACCGGTTGTTGCAGTATTACGAGGAAAACCCGGATTTTATTCAGCCAGAATCGCGCAAGAATGAGATGATCAACAATTTTATCAAGCCTGGTCTGGAGGATCTTGCCGTATCACGTACCACTTTTGATTGGGGCGTTAAGGTCAAAGGCGACGAAAAGCATGTGGTCTATGTATGGATAGATGCGCTTACGAATTATATAACAGCTCTGGGATATGGCTCCGAGGACCGCAGTTTGTATGATCAATTCTGGCCGGCGGATGTTCATATCATGAGTAAGGAAATTGTGCGTTTCCATACGATCTATTGGCCAATCATTCTGATGGCGCTCGGCGAGCCGCTGCCGAAAAAGGTATTTGCGCATGGCTGGCTGCTGATGAAGGACGGTAAAATGTCCAAATCCAAGGGCAATGTGGTGGACCCTGTGACGCTGATCGACCGCTACGGTCTGGACGCACTGCGCTACTACCTGCTGCGTGAGGTTCCGTTCGGATCGGATGGCACGTTTACTCCAGAGAGCTTCGTCGACCGCGTCAATTATGACCTGGCGAATGACCTTGGCAACCTGCTGAACCGCACGGGAGCAATGGTGGAGAAGTATTTCGCTGGTGTGCTTCCAGCCTATGCAGGCAATGTGACGGCGTTTGATGGTGAGCTTGAAGCTGCGGCGCAGAGCACTTATGCCAAAGTGGAAGAAGCTATGGAAAAAATGGAGTTTTCCGTGGCGCTTACAGCCATTGGGGCGTTCATCAGCCGGACGAATAAATACATCGACGAGACCCAGCCCTGGGTGCTCGCGAAGGATGAGAGCAGAAACGGCGAGCTGGCTTCCGTGATGAGACATCTAGTGGAAGGACTGCGCACAGCTTCGATCCTGCTGCAGCCGTTCCTGACGGAAGCACCGGCCAAGATCTGGCAGCAGCTAGGCATTGATAAGGGCGAGCTGACGACCTGGGACAGCGGCAAATCCTTTGGACTTATTCCAGCCGGAACCAAGCTGGCCAAGGGTGATCCCATTTTCCCGCGTCTGGATGTGGCACAGGAAGTGGCCTACATCGCCGAGGCGATGGGCTCAGGCAAACCGGCAGAAGCAGAAGCTGCCCCTGTTGCTGATGCGGGAGCTGTTTCAGCTGTAGCGGATGAGCCGGAAGAGGAGCACAAGGAAGAAATCGGTATTGATGATTTCGCCAAAGCTGAACTGCGTGTGGCGCAGGTTATTGCCGCTGAGCCGGTTAAGAAGGCGGACAAACTTCTGAAGCTGCAACTGGATCTCGGGTATGAGCAGCGCCAGGTCGTCTCCGGCATTGCCAAGTTCTATACACCGGAGGAACTGGTGGGACGCAAGGTAATCTGTATCGTTAACCTGAAGCCGGTGAAACTGCGGGGTGAGCTGTCTCAAGGCATGATCCTGGCAGCCTCCAAGGGCGATCAGCTGACCATTGCTACTGTACCGGACAGTATGCCGAACGGCGCGATTGTGAAATAGGCTGAACTGATCCAGCCTGAATTTATGGTTTGAATCAAGGAACACCTGCCGCGAGTACCGGCGGGTGTTCCTTTTTTATGGATATGATCGTAGTGAACTTATTGACTTATCGTAACGATTACTATTATAATTCAAATAGTAAAATTTACGATTTGAGGAGTCGATCAATCAAATGTTATTCAAGAGCCTGCACAGGGGCGTGCTGCTTACGCTGACTTTGCTGGTATTTTTGCTGCTTGCAGCTTGTGGTCCGAAGAGCAGCGGAAGTATCGTCAAAGGTAAAGTGAATGTGATTACTACTTTTTATCCCATATATGAATTTGCCAGTGAGATTGGCGGGGATGATATTAATGCCATCAACCTGCTGCCAGTGGGCGTAGAGCCGCATGATTGGACACCGCGCAGCCAGGATATTATCAATACCTCCAAAGCTCAGCTCTTCCTGTATAATGGTGCCGGGCTGGAAGGCTGGGTGCCAAATTTCCTCAAGAGTCTGGATAGTGACAGCAAGGTCCAAGCAACCCAGGTCAGCAAGGGTGTTGATTATATTATGTCCGATGAGGAAGACGGGCATGATCATGGAGGAGAAGGTGAAGCAGGGGGAGAAGTAAGTACGGATACTCTGCATACTGACCCTCATACTTGGGTAAGTCCGAAGTCAGCGCTGATTATGGCTAAGAATATAAAAGAAAGTCTTCAGTCCGTGGACCCCTCACATAAGGATGGTTATGAAGAACGTTATAACAAGCTTGCCGAACGTTTAGAGACGCTGGATCGTAAATTCACCTTGGAGCTGACGAAGCTGCCCAATCATGAGATTGTGGTTTCCCATCAGGCCTTTGCTTATCTGGCCCGTGACTACGGTTTGACACAGCATGCCATAATGGGGCTGTCGGCTGATGCAGAGCCGCGAAGTCAGGACTTGCTTAAGCTTGCTGATTTGGTGAAGAAGAAGGGCATCCGCTACATTTTTTTCGAGGAGCTGGTGTCTGACAAACTGGCGAAAACCCTCGCAGGGGAAGCCGGGGTATCCACGATGGTGCTCAATCCGGTTGAGGGACTGACAGAGGCGCAAGAGAAGAATGGGGACAACTACTTTACATTGATGGAGAAAAATTTGCAAAATCTCATTCTGGCCTTACAATAAAAAGGAAAGTATAAGTGAAAGGCGGTACTCACATGCAATCGGTATCCCTGGACTGCCATCAGCATATGATCGAAATACAGGATTTATCCTTTTCCTATGGAGAGCAGAAGGTAATTACAGACCTCAATTATACCGTGAAGGAACGGGATTTCCTGGGCATTATTGGTTCGAACGGCGCCGGTAAAACCACGCTTCTGAAAATGATTGTCGGCCTGCTCCCTGCAACAAGCGGTGAAATTAAGTTGTTCGGACAGCCGGTCAGAAAATTCAAGGATTGGGAACGGATCGGCTATGTGCCGCAGAAGAATGCATTCAATCCTCTGTTCCCTGCGACGGTGCGGGAGGTTGTGTTGTCCGGACTATATAATAACAAAAACCTGATCCGCAGAATATCCAAGGCGCAGCAGCAGAAATGCGACGATGCGCTGGAAGTGATGCGGATCCAGGACATCGCGGAGAAAAGAGTCGGTCAGTTGTCCGGCGGCCAGCAGCAGCGCGTCTTTTTGGCCCGAGCGCTGATCAATCATCCCGATCTGCTGATTCTGGACGAACCTACGGTCGGCATTGACGCCGAAACTCAGGCCGGATTCTTCGAATTGATTATGCATATGCATGCGCATCACCACATGACATTCCTGATGGTGTCGCATGACATAGACATGATCAAGAATTATCTGGGTAAGGACCCTGTGCAAAAAAACGGCAAAATCAATTTCTACTGCCGTCACTCTCATGACGCACAGGATTGCGCAGTAGATAACCTGCAGCATACACTTTCCTAGACTATTGCTTGGCTCAGGTCGTCCATAGTACAACATAGGACGACCTGGTCTTTGCTCTAGTCTTTTGGATTTACGTTCTTAATCTTTAATTCAAATCTTTAAGCTCTAATCTTTAAGCTCTATTCTTGAAGCTCTTAGTCTTTACTCGGACCTAGATCCCGTATGGGTATAGCGTGTCCCGTTCAGGGACGAAAAGCGATCCTTCCTCTCACGTCTCCAAGCACCATCTAACTGTTCACTTACGCCTGTTGCACTTAGCCCGGTGTCCAGAGGGCAGAGCCCTTGGGGCCCTCCCTTGGAAGGGAGGGTTTGGGAGGGATCGAAAAGGGGTTTGAACTCGCTTTTTGAAATAAAGATTCGCTAAGTATTTGATATTCAGAGGAGATACTTATCTTGGACATTCTATTCAGTGATTTTTTTCAGCGGGCGCTTGCAGGCGGGCTCATGATTGGCATTACCGCCCCGCTCATTGGTGTGTTTCTGGTGTTGCGCCGCTTGTCCATGATCGGTGATACACTGGCACATGTGACGATCGCAGGGGTTGCGCTCGGGTTCTTGACAGGTTTCTACCCGCTGGGGGCGGGGCTGATCTTTGCGGTAATGGCGGCATTCGCCATCGAGAAGCTGCGCAAAGCATACAAAAGCTACGCCGAGCTATCGATCGCCATCATTATGTCAGGCGGTGTAGCGTTGGCTTCGCTTTTTTTCACCTTGGGCAAAGGGTATAATGCGGATGTGATGAGCTACTTGTTCGGCAGCATTTATACACTCGATAACACCGATCTCGTAGTAGTGGGTATTGTGACCGTTGCGGTTGTGGTTGTGGTGACCCTGTTCTTCAAAGAATTTTTCCTGCTTAGCTTTGAAGAGGATGCGGCCAGCGTAAGCGGCCTGCCTGTAAAGCTGCTTAATATGTTGATTACAGTCCTAACAGCGCTTGTCATCAGTACAGCTATCAAAATTGTCGGCTCATTGCTGGTGTCGGCCCTGCTGACCATTCCCGTGGCAATCAGCCTATTGCTCTCGCGGAGCTTCAAGTCCTCGGTCATGCTGTCGGTTGTCATTGCTGAAATTGCGGTTGTGGGAGGGCTGGTAGTTGCGGGTATTTGGAATCTTGCACCTGGTGCGACGATTGTCCTGCTGCTGATCGCGCTGCTGACCCTGACCCTGATCGGTAAAAAAGGGCTGCCGGCGTAAAATAGCCTGTGGGAGTATCCGTTCATACGAAGTGACCCCTAACCCGGAAGGAGAGAAGCCACTTTGTCCAACCTGAATGCCGGAATTGCTTTTGCCGCTGGGGTTGCGTCGTTTATATCTCCATGCTGTCTGCCGCTATACCCGTCATATCTGTCCTATATCACCGGTTTGTCCGTTCAGGAATTAAAAGCAGGCAGCAATACCCGGAAGGCCCGGTTCCGCACCTTAAGCCATACGTTGGCTTTTATTCTTGGATTGTCTGCGGTGTTCTATACGATCGGTTTTGGAGCAGGTTTGTTTGGAGAAGTATTCCAGGAACAGCGCGACCTGATCCGTCAATTATCGGCTATTCTTGTGATATTGATGGGGCTGTTCCTATTAGGCATCTTTCAGCCGAAGTTTCTCCTCCGGGAACATAAACTCAATATGAAGTGGAAACCTGCAGGATATTTAGGTTCATTCATTCTGGGAATTGGCTTCTCGGCAGGCTGGTCTCCGTGCATTGGGCCGATCCTGACGCCGATCATTGCGCTTTCAGCCAGCGATCAGGGGGCCTGGTTTACGCTGATTACTGCCTATTGCATCGGGTTTGCGCTTCCTTTCTTTGTACTGGCCTTCTTCCTCGGGGGAGCCCGGCGGATTCTCAAATATTCCAATCTGCTTATGAAGGCAGGCGGTGGACTCATGATTTTCATGGGACTATTGCTGTTCACAGATCAGATGTTCCGCATCACCATATGGCTGCAAGGAATCACACCTGACTGGTTAAAATTTTAGGTGAAATAATCGATCCCCGCTTCCGGAAAATGTTCAAAAATCCGCTCTGTGATAAATTCCCGCAGGGCGGTTTGCTGTTCATCGGGATAAACGTATTTATACTGGCCCCAGCGGCCCCATTTCTTTTTGCGTTTCTCGATGTCCATTTCCAGTTTCGATTTCGGATAACGCTTCTCGATGACAGTCTTGGCCGTCTTGGTGAACCGGTGCTGAATCATCTCAAAAGTGAGGCCTTTGCCCGTCTCCGGCGGCAGCGTCTTAGCCAGCTTCTCAAGCAGTTCGGCATAGCCTTCCTGCCAGCCCTCATGCCAAATGATCGGAGCGATGATGAAACCAAGCGGATACCCTGCACGGGCGATTTTTCCGGCAGCTTCAATCCGTTCCTCGAAGAGTGAGGTCGCCGGCTCAAAATTTTTAATTACATAATCAGCGTTTACGCTGAACCGGACCCGGGTATGTCCGTTATGCTTCAAATGGAGCAGCGGCTCGACATGCTGGTATTTGGTAACAAAACGCAATCTTCCCAGCGGCTCTTCTGCCATGAAGTTAATTAGTTCTGCAAGAGAACCTGTGATATGCTCAAGCCCCAGTGGGTCTGAGGTACATGCTGCTTCAAAAGAAGTAATCTCTGGAGCGCGCTCCTCAATATACTTTTTGGCAGCGCCGATGATATCCTCTGTATTTACATAGACACGGATATACGGCTTGGTACCCAGCGTTGTCTGCAGGTAGCAGTAATGACAATGCCCCATACAACCGGTGGCAATAGGAATTGCATAGTCGGCAGAGGGCTTGGACTGGTCGAAGGTTAAGGTTTTGCGGATGCCCACTACGAGGGTCCGTTTAGCAATTTTATATTGCTCGACCTCCGAATCTCCCGGAAGATTCGTGATCCGGTTGTGTGAGGTAGTCATGCGGTATGGGATATTCTGTGATTTGACCCATTCCATAATCCGCGCGCCTTTGGGGAACTTTAGTGCCTCCGGCTCAAAAAAAACAAGTTCTGGAATAAACAGTCCGGTGGGCTTTCTTGGTTTCTTGGCGGAAGGGCGTTCAGGCACTGCTAAAGTCATGAATTCACGCTCCTTATGAATGAGGATATGGTTATTGTGCCGAACAAAGGCCTGCGGAAACCGTGGTAAACATCGCTAATGGATGCGGGAACTGTGTCGCAGGACTTGCCAAGGAGCGGCAGAAACATGTATCATTGTTAGAGCAAGGTTGGCCCCCGCGCCACGCTCATTATAGAAAAGAGGTAAAGTTTAATGCCAACACCCAGCATGGAGGATTATTTGGAGCGCATATACAAGCTCATCGACGAGAAGGGTTATGCGCGGGTCTCGGATATTGCCGAGGGACTGGAAGTACACCCCTCCTCTGTGACCAAGATGATCCAAAAACTGGATAAGGACGAATATCTCATCTATGAGAAATATCGTGGGCTTGTCCTAACAAGCAAAGGGAAAAAAGTGGGAAAACGTCTCGTTGACCGTCACCAGCTGCTGGAGGAATTTCTCGGCCTCATCGGAGTGCAGCAGGAGCATATTTATAAGGATGTCGAAGGAATCGAGCATCATTTGAGCTGGGACTCCATTACGCGTATTGAGACGCTAGTGGAGTATTTTCGCCGTGATGAAGCGCGCCTGCAGACCTTATACGATATTCATCTTGAACTCGTCAGCGACTCATAAATGATGCAGTTTTTGTATGTATACCGCAACCTTTCCAGTTTTTTTACGTCATAACGGGTAACGTTCTTTTTTTGTTTTCAGGACTCCGTTTGACAAGTGAAACGGCCGTCTCCCTTTAACAAGGACGAGAGGGCCGTTTTCTTTTGTTTATACAACAATCTTATATTATACCGGGGAGGAAATATGAACTACCGTAAATGGATGCTAGGAGTTATGGTGTTGTTGTTGTGCCTGCCTTTAGGGATGACTGGCGTTAGAGCGGCGGCCCTGCAAATCACGATTGAGCTGGATGGCGAGACGCTAAGCCCTGATGTGCCGCCTTATATTACATCATCGAATGTAACTATGGTGCCTGCAGGTGTAGTCAGCAAGGGGCTGGGTGCAGCAGTAGAATGGGATCAGAACACCAGGACGGCGACGATCAGCAAAGGGGAGAATGTGCTTAAACTGACCAGCGGCTTAAAGACTGCACTTGTCAATGATAACGCAGTAGGCCTGGATACCTCGGTACAAATTGTGCAAGGACGGGTGATGGTTCCTCTGCGCTTCGTGAGTGAACAGCTTGGACTGCAGGTGGTATGGAATCAGGCAGCTAAACATATCGCGCTATATTCTAACGCCGAGATTGGCGGACCCTCCACACCGTCAGTGCCTACAGTGCCAACACCAAGCGTACCAACACCGGCCGTGCCGAAACCGACGGTACCACCAACACCGACGGTTCCTTCAATTCCTGGGGCGAAAACGTCCAAAGAAATGAAGGGTGCCTGGATCTCCACAGTGTTCAATCTGGACTGGCCATCGACATCTTCAGCAGGCAATGAGACCAAGCAGAAGAAGGAGTTCGACACTTTGCTGGACAAGCTGCAAAGTGCCGGATTTAACGCTGTATTCGTACAGGTCAGACCCTCTGGCGACAGCCTGTATCCTTCTGTGCTCGTTCCCTGGTCCAAGGTGCTGACCGGGACGCAGGGTAAGAATCCGGGTTATGATCCACTGGAATATATGGTCAGCGCCACCCACAACCGAGGCATGCAGTTCCATGCCTGGTTCAATCCGTTCCGTGCGACTACAGATGCCAGCACGTCAGGCCTGGCCAGTAATCATGTGGCGAAAGCCCATCCGGAGTGGGTCGTCTCAGCAGAGAACAAGCTCTACATCAATCCAGGTATTCCTGAAGCGCGTCAGCATATCATCGATACCGTAATGGAAGTGGTAAAAGGATATGACATTGATGGCGTTCATCTGGATGATTATTTTTATCCATCCGGTGTATCGTTTGCCGACGATGAGGCATTCAAAGCCTATAATCCCAAAGCGATCAGCTCCAAAGGGGATTGGCGAAGAGATAATATCAACGATTTCATCAGCCGGCTGGGTCAAGCGATTCATGGAGTGAAGTCCAATGTCTCTTTTGGTGTCAGCCCGTTTGGGGTCTGGCGCAACAAGAAAGCCGACAGTACCGGGTCCGACACCACGGCAGGTGTATCTGCTTATGATGACATGTATGCAGATACGCGGACCTGGATACGCAGCGGCTGGATCGACTATATTGCACCGCAAATTTATTGGAGCCTGTCCTTCAGTGCCGCCCGTTATGATAAGCTGGTGGACTGGTGGGTGAATGAGGTGAAGGGTACAGGAGTCAAGCTGTACATAGGACAGGCCACCTACAAAGTAGGAACCGACAAAAGTGCCGAATGGCAAAGCGGAGAACAGATTATCAACCAGCTGAAATATAATGAGAAATATGATGAGGTAGCCGGCAGCATTATGTTCAGAGCGAATGATATTGTGACCCGTGATCCATTTGGATTAGCCAGTTTACTGACCTTTTATTTCAAGTCATGAAAATTCCCCCGTGCTCATAGATAAGCTATAGGATCTATGGAACGGGGGATTGCTATCTATGGAGATCAATGCCGTGTTTGAAGGCGGGGGTGTCAAAGGGATCTCGCTCGCAGGAGCAGTTCAGGCTTCAGAGCGGGCGGGGGCGGTGTTTAAGCGGGTGGCGGGAACCTCTTCAGGCTCCATCATCGCCTCACTGCTTGCGGCAGGTTATGACGGAGAGGCGATGAGCCGGATCATTAAGGGAACAAGCTTCTCCTCTTTTCTGAAACGGGGGGCGCTCTACAATACGGCTTATGTGGGCCCTGCAGTGCGCGTGTTGATCAAAAAAGGGCTGTATTCCGGAGAGGCACTGGAGTCGTGGATACGGGGGATTCTGAAGGAAAGGGGGCTTGTCACCTTTGGGGATTTGCCCCGAGGCAAGTTATCCATTATCGCTTCCGATATTACGAATGGGCGTCTTATTGTACTGCCTGATGACTTGGAGCAGTATGGTATATCACCGGAAGGCTTCGAGGTATCCAAAGCTGTGCGGATGAGCTGCAGTATTCCGTATTTTTTTGATCCGGTGAGGCTGAGGCTGAGCGGAGAGGCAGCCAAGGGTAAGCCATTTGCCGACCAATTTGTCTATATGGTGGACGGGGGCCTGCTCAGTAATTTTCCGCTGTGGCTGTTCGATGAGAAAGAAGAAGGCTTCAAGAGCCCTGGACGCAGAGTTCCAACCGTAGGCTATCAGCTGATCGGCAGAACAGAACCGCAGCCCCATCGGATTACAGGGCCTTTCAGCATGCTGCAGGCGATGGTAGGCACCATGCTGTCCGCCCATGATGAACGATACATTGAAACTGAGAAATTTGTGCGTACGGTCAAAATCCCCACCTTGGGCATCTCGATGACTCAGTTTAATATCTCAACAGAGAAAAGTGACGAGCTTTATACCGCAGGGTACAAGGCTGGGGAGGATTTTTTCAAAAATTGGCGGCCGATTCCGAAGCCAACGATTTTCTAATAGGCTTATTAGTATAAAAAAAGGCCTTTCCACATTAGCTGTAACGTGGAAAGGCCTTTTGAAATCTATCTTTTAGAGGACGGCGAAGCTTCTAATGATATTTGGGAAGCTGCTCGTCGTTCTTCCCCTTGCTGCCTTCAATCACCTGAAACGGATAGGTCTTGCGTTTCCCCGTTGTAACTGGCTGCGTCTTGCGAAGACCGGCGACCTTAGCCATGGTTTTTTGCGAAGGTTTTACTTTGGTTTTGGATCTGCCAGAACCCTGTCCATAGCCCGTCTTAGCTGACCGGTAAGCATAAAACACAATCCCTAAAAGCAGTAACGGTATAATCAAAGACGTCAGTGCCCGGAACCCAAACATCATAAACTGTGATACTAGACCCAATACCGCAAGTGATACTGTTATCCAAAAAATCAAAGCATGTTTGATCATAGACCACTCATCCTTTCGCAGGATCCAAAATTCCGCCTGACACACTTGCTTCCGAATAAGCCCCTGCTTCGATTGCGGCATCCAGCTCCCGCATCCGGTTGAACGAGGCGATGGAGACCTCTACCATTTCATCTTTGGGTTCTTTGGTAGTGAGCAACTGCAGCCACAGTCCGGGATAGCCCAGGTACTTCAGTCCCGGAATATCTCTCACGGCATTGGTTCCTTTCAGAACCTCAAAGGAGATGCCGATTACGACCGGCAGCAGTACAATACGCTGCACTACACGTTCCACCAGGCTATCCCAAGGGAACACCGAGTAGATGATGACACCCAGGATGATCGTCAGCATCATGAAGCTGCTTCCGCAGCGGTAATGCAGACGACTGTATTTCTGGACATTCGCTACAGTGAGCTCTTCACCGGCTTCAAAAGCGCTGATGACCTTGTGCTCGGCACCATGGTACTGGAACAACCGCTTGACCACAGGAGTCTGGGAAATAGCCCAGAGATAGACGAGCAATAGAATCAGCTTAATTCCGCCTTCTACGAGGTTGTGCAGAATGTAGTTATCAAATGCATCCTTAAACAAAAAAGTTTCTACAAAGACAGGAACAAGGGTGAAGATCAGCTTGCCGAAGAGGAATGATAAAATACCCATAACTGCTACGCCAAAAATCATCCCCAGGCTCCAGCCCTCTTCCTTCTTCTTGGCTTTCTCCTGCTGTTTGGCTAGATCTTCAGGCTCTGCAGAATCCTCTGCATAGGATTCTGCAGAGTAATTCAAGTGTTTGGAGCCTTTGGCGCTGGAATCTATAATACTGACAAGGCCGCGGAGAAGCGGAATCTTGCGCAGCTTGACAACCCAGCTCTTATCGCTTCTCGGCACCTCCAAAAATGTGATTTCCTGATTCTTCCTTCTTACGGCTGTTACGTTAATATGCTTGCCGCCGAACATAACGCCTTCAATGACGGCCTGCCCGCCGTAACTTGGAGTTTCTTGGGACAACCAATTCACCTTCCCGTGTATTAATGTGATTTATATAATACATTGTAACTAATTTATGCTGACATTGCTAGTTGGATTGCCTTTTGCTGTACATACTAGGAACAAGGAGCAGAGAGACAGCAAAAGCATTCCATCCATTGAAAGTGAGGTAGCAGAATGAGCAAACCCTATACACAAAAATCGGAGCATACCAACCTATGGACTTTCTCCTTGGAACTGGGTTATTTCGCCGGACTGATCTGGGGAGGAGCGCGCTGGCTGATGTATGCCATGCATTTTACAAAAGTGCTCCCGGGATTTTTGGCCGAGCCTTTTTTTAAACATGATTTTTTGAAGACTTCGGCGGGACATCTTATAGGATATCTATTTTTTATTGCCAGTTCGGTTATAGCGACCTTGCTCTATGTACTGCTCTTCCGCAAGCTGAAGGGGCCGTGGCCAGGAATGATATACGGGGTGCTGTGGTGGTCGGTGATCTTCCTTGCCGGATCATGGCTGTTCCTCCAGCAGCGGCCATTTCGGCTGCCGTGGAACTCCGTAATCAGTGAGTTCTGCATCTTTTTACTCTGGGGATTATTTATTGGATATACGGCGGCAATCGAGTATACGGATGAACGAAAACGTGAACAGCAGACAAAGCTTGCCTGAACGCCCGAAAAAACTTCTCAAGGGCATGACCCTATGTTAAAATACAATGTGGCTATTTCGAGAGGAGAATGAAAATGGGCAACAAGCGTGTCTCCAAGCTGCGGAAGGTTTTGCAGGAACAGGGATTGGATGCAATCTTAATAACCAGCGGCATTAACCGCCGCTATTTGAGCGGATTCACCGGTTCTTCCGGTTATGTTCTGGTTACTGGCGATGACAGCTATCTGCTGACAGACTTCAGGTATATGACGCAGGCGGCGGAACAGGTAACAGGCATGAAGATTGTTCAGCATGGTTCGAAGTTTATTGACACTGTCCGCGAGCTGCTGCAGGGTGCGGATGTCCGTATCGGCTTCGAGCAGGATGATGTGACTTTCAGTGCCTATACAGCTTATGCGGCTGCATTGCAGCCGGCGGTGCTGGTGCCGGTCTCCAAGGCTGTAGAGAATCTGCGGGCGTTCAAGGATGAAGACGAACTGGCGGTTATGCAGCGTGCGGCCGATCTGGCGGATGCTACGTTCAGCCACATCCTGAATGTGATCAAGCCCGGCATGACTGAACGTGACGTGGATCTTGAAATGGAATTCTACATGCGCACCCACGGCGCAACCTGTTCTTCGTTTGATACGATTGTCGCTTCCGGTGAACGGTCGGCGATGCCGCATGGTGTGGCAAGCAGTAAGGTCATTCAGAACAATGAATTCGTAACCTTCGATTTCGGTGCACTGCTGGACGGCTACTGCTCGGACGTAACTCGTACCATAGCTTTGGGTTCTCCGGACCCCAAGCTGAAAGAAATTTACGATATTGTGCTTGAAGCTCAGCTCCATACGCTGGCAAATATCAAGCCGGGAATGACCGGACGGGAGTGCGATGCGTTGGCGCGTGATATTATCACCCGCTATGGCTATGGGGAATATTTCGGACACAGCACAGGGCATGGTTTGGGTATGGAGGTTCATGAATACCCTCGGTTGTCCAAGCTGGCTGATGAAATTATGCAACCGGGCATGGTCGTTACTGTGGAGCCGGGCATTTACTTGTCCGGACTTGGCGGTGTGCGGATCGAAGATGATATCGTAATCACCGAGAGCGGTATTTCGCTGCTGACTCATTCTTCAAAGGATTATTTGGTACTGTAAGACTGCTTTAATCAGGTAAATTATTGATTCCAGGAGGGATTTTTAGTGATTTCAGTTAACGATTTCAAAACAGGCTTGACCGTAGAAGTAGAGGGTGATATTTTTACTGTCATCGATTTCCAGCATGTGAAGCCAGGTAAAGGTGCCGCATTCGTGCGCTCCAAGCTTAAGAACCTGCGCAACGGCAACACCGTTGAGCGTACCTTCCGTGCAGGTGAAACCATTGGCCGCGCCATCATCGAAAACCGTGGAGTACAATATCTGTATGCAAGCGGATCGGAGCATGTATTCATGGACAATGAAACCTACGATCAATTCGAGCTGTCCGCCAAACAATTGGAATGGGAGCTTAACTTCCTCAAAGAAAATATGACCGTAAATATCGTCAGCTTCAAAGGTGAGATCCTAGGTATTAACCTGCCTACCAGCGTTGAACTGAAGGTTACCGAAACAGAACCGGGCGTTAAAGGGAACACGGCGCAAGGCGCAACCAAAGCAGCTGTACTGGAAACAGGCCATACGGTTCAGGTTCCGCTGTTCATCAATGAAAACGATGTTCTGCTGGTTGATACACGTGAAGGTAAATACATTTCCCGCGCGTAGGAACTTCCCAGAGCAGAGATGCCATTTTTTCTACACCAGCCTCCCCGCATATGCGGAGGGGCTTTTTTGGTACTATTAGGTTCGCCAGAAACTCTGTTGAGTTAAGAATTTTTGTGAAACCATTAACGCATGAGGTGTTTTTCGTATTATACTGGTTTAAAGCACGAAATTAATTCTAGGCTGTTACATAGACCGAAATAGGGAGTGAAATGGACTTTGTCACTTTATGTCATGAAATTCGGAGGCAGCTCCGTCGGCGACATTGAACGAATGAAACGCGTTGCGGGGCGCATCGCAGCCAAGCAGGATGAGGGTCACCGCTGTGTTGTGGTTGTATCCGCTATGGGAGATACTACGGATGAATTGATCGATCAGGCCAAGCAGCTGAACGGGCAGCCGCCTGCACGCGAAATGGATATGCTAATGACCACCGGAGAACAAATCTCAGTGGCACTGCTCTCCATTGCCCTGCATGGGATTGGCCGCAGCGCTGTATCCTATACAGGATGGCAGGCAGGCTTTCGGACGGACGAGACACATGGCCGGGCACGGATCAATGAAATCGTTCCACGCCGCGTCCTAGAGTCACTGGAGCGTGAACAGATTGTAATTGTGGCCGGTTTTCAGGGGATGACCCTGGACGGTGAGATTACCACACTGGGCCGTGGAGGCTCGGATACCACAGCAGTAGCGTTGGCCGCTGCCATCAAAGCGGATGTCTGTGAAATCTACACGGATGTGGACGGCATTTATTCAACGGATCCGCGTATTGTAAAGACAGCGCGCAAGCTGAAGGAAATCTCTTACGATGAGATGCTGGAGCTGGCTAATCTGGGAGCAGCTGTGCTGCATCCACGGGCTGTAGAATATGCGAAGCGATATCAAGTGAAGCTGGTCGTCAGATCGAGCTTTAATCATAATGAAGGTACTGTTGTGAAGGAGGAAGCAAGCATGGAGCAGGGTGTAGTAGTTAGCGGAATTGCTTATGACAAGAATGTGGCGCGGATTAGTATTTTGGGCGTGCCCGATGAGCCGGGTGTGCTGGCCCAGGTCTTCGGCAAGCTTGCCGAAGAGGGGGTTGACGTCGATATTATCGTACAGAGCGGTGTTCAGAACGAGAAGGCTGACTTCTCCTTTACCGTCGCACTGAGCGAGCTGGCGCATGCCAAAGAAGTGATCGAGGGGCTCCATAGCGCGCTTCCTTACCGCGAAGTCACTTCCGAGGATAATCTGGTCAAGGTATCCATTGTCGGCGCGGGGATGGTCAGCCATCCTGGTGTAGCGGCGCAAATGTTCGAAGTGATCTCCAAGGAAGGTGTGAGCATCAAGATGGTCAGCACCTCCGAGATCAAAGTGTCGTGTGTCATTGAGTCCAGCAATCTGCAAAAGATCATCCAGGCGCTTCACACCGCCTACAATCTGGATACAGAAGAGCAGGCATTTGTGGGTGGACCCAAAGACCGCCGCTAGAAGCCTTACTCATATGAAATGCCCCGAAGCCTTAATTGGCCTCGGGGCATTTTTTTATCCCAATCTTCTGAACCGGCCAACAATCTCCACAGTCTCCAGTACGTTGACGAACGATTTGGGGTCTGTCTCAAGGATTGTCTTGCGCAGCTCTGCCAGTTCGTAGCGGGTGGTTACGGTCATGAGCATGGTATTGCCCTCGTGGCTGTATCCGCCTTCCGCATTGACTACAGTGACGCCATGGGGCAGGCAAGTAAGACGGCTCAGCATCTTTTCGCGCTCCTTGGTGACAATGAAGCAGGTCAGCTTGATATGGCGGATATGAATCATATCGACTACGCGGCTTTTGACGAAAATACAGAGCATGGCGTACAGGGCGGAGTCCCAGCTTTTGAAGAAGCCCAGGCTCAGTATGACCAGTCCATCCATTACAAACAGTACTGTGCCCATCGGAATATCGCGTTTGCGGGTAATGATGGAGCCCAGGATATCAAATCCCCCGGAAGATCCTCCGGCACGAAGTGAGAAGCCTACCCCCCCTGCGATGATAACTCCGCCAAAGATACTTGCCAGAATAGGGTCTTTGGTCAGCTTGATTAACGGAATAATGTTGAGAAACCATGTGGTCGATACGACCGACAGCAGACTATAGCAGATGTATTTTTTTCCCACAGCGACAAAACCCCAAATCAGGATGGGCAGATTGATGGCGAAATAATACAGTGAAATGTACTTTGGATGGGTTAGATAACCGATGACGGATGCCGTTCCCGCAACTCCGCCGCTCAGTAGCTGATGCGGAATGAGGAACAGACGCAGCCCGCTCGCTAACAGAAAGGCCGAGAAAATAATGATGGCGACTTCTTTGACTTGTTTGGCTACGGGCCCTGAAACGAGCGGCACTACAACATTGCGAACTTGCATGACATGAATCCCCTCTTCTTCCGATGTCTAAATAGTCTGTCCAACAACGAACACTTATATTTTCCAAATCAACTTATTTGAAACGTGCAAAATTTATTTTATCATACTGATGATATTTTTTTATAGAGGGGGGCACTATGATTTCTTTCACACTTTGATTGGTATAATCGTTCATTTCTTCTTGTCTAAAGCGAGCCCATCCCGCATATCTATGGATAACAGCACGAAATATCGTGAGAATTCTAGGATAAGATTTTTGGAAAGGAGTGAAAAGGATTGGACAAGTATGTGAGCTGGATGGCAGCGCTGCGGTTGCTCTCGGGCAGTGTGGAAATAGCGGCGGCCCTGATCATGTTGAAGCTGAACCAGGTGGACAAGGCACTTGCGGTTAATTCAGGATTGGCTCTCGTAGGACCGACTATTCTGATTTTGACTACGGCGGTCGGTCTGACGGGGATGGCGCAGGAGCTGTCATGGGGCAAGCTTGGCTGGATTGGCTGCGGGGTAGCCTTTCTCTTAATCGGAATTCTAAAAAAATGATAGATGATAGTCATAAAGCACGCGTACAAGCATAAGTATGGATTAAAGCTATTAAAGAAGAGGACAACTTGGGGGTACTCTGCATGGCTAATGAATGGCTGCTATTGTTTCCTGAAAAAGTTAGGGCGTTGCTGAGAGGCTTACCGGCTCCGCTGCTCGAAAAAGTGGAAGAGATCCGCGTCCGCGAAGGACGTCCGCTGGAAATTAATTATTCCGGGGGCAAATACCATTTTCTCGGCCCAAGTGGAAGTCTGACGTTGAACCCTGAAGAAGCGTACAAGCCGGACCGGGAAGATGCGCACCGGCTGCTGGACCTGATCAGCAATCATTCGCTCTATACAATGGAAGAGGAGCTTCGCAAGGGGTTCATTACGATCCCCGGGGGGCACCGGATTGGATTGGCCGGGCGGACTGTGCTGAGCGGCGGGGGCGTGGAGCATCTACGGGACATTACCGGTTTCAATGTGCGAATTGCACGGGAGGTGCCGGGCATTGCCGACGGCGTTCTGCCTTACCTGCTCGACAAGGGCCGGCAGCGGATCATGCATACGCTGATTCTCTCGCCGCCGCAGCATGGCAAAACCACTTTGCTGCGCGATCTTGCCAGACAGATCTCAGCAGGTGGAAAGAACGTGCGAGAGGGCAGCCGGCCCGGTCTGAAGGTCGGCATCGTTGACGAACGCTCTGAAATCGCCGGCAGCCGCCGCGGCATTCCCGCTTTTGATGTCGGACCCCGGACAGATATCCTCGACGGGTGCCCCAAAGCCGAAGGCATGATGATGATGATCCGTTCGCTCTCGCCCGATGTGCTGATCGCCGATGAGATCGGCCGCCTTGAGGATGCCGAAGCGGTGACCGAAGCGCTGCACGCGGGCATCTCGGTCGTAGCTTCGGCTCACGGCAAGGAAGTATCCGAGCTGGCCCGGCGGCCCGGCCTGGGCGCACTCTTGGAGCATCGGATGTTCGAGCGCTATGTCATCCTGCACCGGGCAGAAGCGGGATTGACCTTCCGGATATTGGACGGGCAGAAGCGCAGCCTGTTGCTGGTCTCGCCTGGGGAAGCGCTGGGCGGTGAACGCCATGCTTAAGCTCTTCGGAGCGGTGCTTATCGTCCTGGCAGGCACGCTGGCCGGCTTCAAGCGGGCTGCACAGTATGCAGACAGGCCGCGGCATATCAGAGGCCTGATTGCAGCCCTGCAGCGGCTGGAGACCGAGATTCAGTACGGCTATACCCCGCTGCCGGAAGCGCTGCGCCGCATCGGGATGCAGTCGAAGGAGCCGCTGAAAGCTTTTTTCACCACTGCGGCCGTGGAGATGAGCCCCCCGCTGGACCGGAGCGCCGAAGAAGCGATCTCGAAGGCGATGGAGGAGCACTGGAAGGCGGCTTCGTTGAAAGGCACGGAGAAGGAGATACTCCGTCAGCTCAGCTGCACGCTGGGCACAAGCGACAGATCGAATCAGAGCACTCACATCGCGCTGGCTTTGCAGCAGTTGAAACAGGAGGAGACAGTGGCCAGAGAAGATCAGGGCAAATATGAAAAAATGAGCAAAAGCCTGGGTCTGCTGCTTGGAGCATTGATCGTCATATTGATCTTTTAGCGAGGTGCCAGGAATGAATATTGAAGTCAACGCAATCTTCCAAATTGCCGGCATCGGCATCATTATCGCCATGATCCACACGGTGCTAAAGCAGATGGGCAAGGAAGACATCGCCCACTGGGTAACCATTGTCGGCTTTATCATCGTGTTGTTTATGGTCATCCGCATGCTGGACGGCCTGCTCCAGGAAATTAAAACGATTTTTCTTTTTCAATAGGCCAAGGCTATGGAAATCATTCAAGTGGTGGGAATTGGGCTCTTGTCGACGGTCCTGATACTCGTACTAAAGGAACAAAAGCCGATGTTCGCCTTCCTGCTGACCACTGCCGCAGGCATTCTGATCTTCCTGTTCCTGATCGGCAAGATCGGAACGATTCTGGGGACGCTGGAGCGGGTGGCGGAGTCCTCGGGAATGGAAATGATCTACATCAAAACCGTATTCAAAATTATCGGGATTTCCTATATCGCAGAGTTTGGAGCGCAGATTGTGCGCGATGCCGGGCAGGAATCCATTGCTTCCAAGATAGAGCTGGCCGGCAAGGTGCTGATTATGGTGCTGGCCGTGCCGATTATCAGCATTATTATCGAGACGGTGATGAAGCTTCTGCCGGCATGAGCTAGCCACTTGACGGCAGAAGAAGTTAGAAGCAGAGCGGGGGAAAGGGTATGTGCGTGCGCAATGTTTTTCGGCCACCAAAACTAAAAACAATCCTGCTCCTTCTGCCCTTCCTCTTGTTGCTGCTGTGGGGCTCAGGAACGGCCTTTGCAGCCCCCACTACACCACCTACACCTTCACCGCAGCCCTCAGCTCAGGGAGGTTCTTCCGCAGTAGACCACTGGGTGAAGGGGCAGGTGCAGAATCTGCCTACAGGCGAGGTAGAGTCATACTGGAATCAGCTGATGAAGGACTACGGGGGATTTTTTCCGGAAGGCAAAACACCTTCGCTGATGGATATGCTGCTTCCGGGAGACAACGGCCTAAGCTTCAAAAGCGTAATGTCCGGCCTGACCTCCTACATGTGGCATGAGGTGCTATTCAATGGCAAGCTGCTGGTAACGATCGTTATGATCAGTGTGCTCAGCATGATTCTTGAGACGCTGCAGACCGCTTTTGAACGCAAATCGGTTAGCAAAATCGCCTATATGCTCTGTTACATGGTTGTGCTGGTCATTGCCGTGAACAGTTTTAATGTAGCTATAGGATATGCAAAGGATGCCATCGACCATATGTCTGACTTCATGATGGCCATGATCCCGCTGCTGTTCGCGCTGCTGGCATCCATGGGGAATATCGTGACAGTCTCCGTCACCCATCCGCTGATTGTATTCATGATCCATACCGTGAGCACGCTCATTCATACCGTGATTTTCCCGCTGTTCTTCTTCTCGGCGGTGCTGCATCTGGTGAGCGCGATGTCGGAGAAATACAAGTTAACCCAGCTCGCCAATCTGCTGCGAAATGTCGGTGCCGGACTGCTGGGTGTACTGCTGACCGTGTTTCTTGGAGTCATCTCCGTCAGGGGAATTACCAGTTCGGTGACGGATGGAGTAACCCTCCGCGCCGCCAAATATATTACAGGAAACTTTGTGCCGGTCATCGGCAAAATGTTCGCGGATGCCACCGATACGGTGATTTCTGCATCGCTTCTGGTGAAGAACGCCATCGGGCTTTCAGGTGTCATTATCATTTTGTTCCTTTGCGCATTTCCGGCCATTAAAATACTCGTGCTCGCCCTCATCTACAACGTGGCTGCAGCCGTAATGCAGCCCTTGGGCGAGACGCCGATTGTTACTTGTCTGCAGACGATCGGCAAGAGCATGATCTACGTGTTCGCGGCACTGGCCGCCGTATCGCTCATGTTCTTCCTGGCCGTCACGATCATGCTGACCGCCGGAAATGTCACCGTCATGATGAGGTGAGGCACAAACTGTAGGGAGGAAAGACAATGACCTGGTTGGGCGGTTGGCTTAGGGAACTTATTCTGGTGGTGCTGCTGGCCGCTTTTGTGGAAATGCTGCTGCCTAGCAAATCCATGGAGCGGTATGCCAGGCTGGTGCTTAGCCTTCTGGTGCTGCTGACCCTGCTTAGCCCGATTGTGGCCCTGCTGAAGGGGGATGTCACCGGAGAGCTTAGCCTGGCTATGAATCAGCAGGAGAAGAAAGGCGGAGTGTTCTCGGGAGCAGGGAAAGGAGCCGGTTCTCTGGAGAAGATTCTGGCAGACGGCCGGGTGCTGGCGGCAGGAGCGCAGGAGCAGAGCCTGAAGCTAGCTGCTGAAGAGGTTGCCGGGCAGATGCGTAACCAGATTGCCGGGATCACTGGGGTGCAGGGTGCCAAGGTTACGGTGACACTGGGGATGGGAAAAGCCTCTGATACCACTCAGGGTGAAGCAGTGCCGGTGATAGCTTCGGTGAAGGTTTCTTTTCCACCAGCAGTCTCTGCCTCAGGCAGCGGTAGCGGGCCGGCGGCGGGCACAACAACAGGCTCCCCCTCAGAGCCGATTGTTATTACACCAGTAGAGCCGGTACAGGTTAATCTGGGCTCTGATACCGATGAGGATTCCGCTGCAGCATCCGCAACATCCTCACCTGACATACCGGAGGGCAGCAGTGCCACACCTGGAAAAGGGACGGACCAAGACCAAACCGAGTCGATCATCAAGCTGCTGGAGCAGAACTGGAATCTGAGCCGGGAAGTCATTCAGGTGCAGAAGAGCACTGCCGGAGAAGCAAAACTGTAAACCTGACCAATCACGCAAATGCAGGGAGGATAAGAGATGGGCAACTGGCTGAAAAAACTGGAGCAATGGGCAGGAGGCGGCGGTTCCGGCAGTCCGAAGAGGAGTCATACCTTCCGCTGGCTGATCATTCTCGGGCTGCTCGGCGCTGCGATTATGCTGTTCAACTCCTTCGTGAATGTGAAGAAGCTGGACAGCGAGAATACGGGGCGTGAGCCACCGCCAATCGAAAGTTCACAGGCGACCCTGCAGCAGGGGGATGGAGCAGCCTCTAATTCTTTTGGCACCATTGAACAGGCGATGGAGAACCGCACCAAAGAGATTCTGGAGAAAATCGTCGGCGTCGGCACAGTGGACATCATGGTTACTGTGGATTCTACAGAGGAAATCGTAGTACAGCGCAATATGAACGATTCCCAGCAGCAGAGCGAAGAGACGGATGCCAGCGGCGGTAAACGTCATACCACACAGTACACAAGGGATGGCGAAATCGTCACCTACAGCCAGTCAGGCGATGAAACTCCGATTATTACCAAGCGGATCAAACCCCAGGTGCGCGGTGTACTGGTTGTCGCCAAAGGGGCAGAGAACAAAATTGTCAGGGGTCTGATTGAAGAGGCGATTGAGAAAGGCCTGAACGTGCCAAGCTACCGTATTTCCGTAGTTCCGCGCAAGCAGGAATAGCCGATTCATAAGTACTGAAGTGCATGCTAACAAAACTAAGCGAATGCTTCCGGAGTGAGTTTTGTACGAAGTGAATCCAGGGAGTATATGCTAACAAAACTTTTAGGAGGAATTAAAAATGAAGGGCAAACGACAGACAATTTGGTTGGTTTCCATGCTCAGTTTGATGGTGGTTCTCTCCGCATACTATTTATTCACGGAAGACTCTGGCGTCTCTCTTCCCAAAGAAACGGCTGGCAGTATGCAGGTGGATAATATTAAAAGCGGAGCTGACGGAGCCCAGTCTCCTGCTCTGGACAGCGGACTGGTTATCAACGAAGTATCTACCCAAGGGGTTGCCGGGGATGCAGGCAATGCCACAGTGAAGAAAGACAGCAGCACAGCTGCCGTTACAGATGACAGTAGTAAGGCGGCCACATCGAATGATAAAGACAAGGCTGCCAATGCAGTAACCGATGAGGATAGCACAGCCGCTGATGCCGGCAATTCCTCAGAAAAAGCGATTACAGCAGAAGCCGATAAGACACCGGCTCCGACTTCAGACCCTACTGCAAGTCCCTCCAAAACAGACAAAAATAACACGAAAACAGGCAAAGACAGCGCAGCCGCCAATACGGAGAAGAATCCAGCTAAAGGCGACGCTGCAATCCTGGACGAAGTAGCTTCACAAAGTGTTTCAGCCAGCAGCCTATTTACCAACTATCTGTACGAACGCGAGCAGAAGAATCTGAAAGATCAGAACGATCTGCTCGCCACAATCAATAACATGGATAAGACCCCTGCCGAGAATGCGGCAGCCAATGAGCAACTAAATAAGCTGGAGGAAAAGGAATCCAAAATTACCAGCGTTGAGGATCAGCTGCAGCAAAAGTACGGTGAAGCCATTGTCAAAGAGGAATCCGGCGATACCTATACTGTTGTTGTCCTCAGCGACAAGCTCGATGTGAAGCAGGCGGTTGGAATTGTAGACCTCGTTATGAAGGAACTGAGTGTTCCACAGGATAAGATCAGAGTCCAATATGTATCCGAGCAATAATATCCATTTGAGAAAAATAACAGAAAATGCCGAAAGAGCTCGGGTTATCCCGGGCTCTTTCCATTTCTAGCGTTTGTGATATAATACATAAAGTTATCTTGGAATATAAGAAGAATAAGTGACACATTGTTTTTCTTTTTTATATTTCTTGCAAGAAGCGGGTATCTGAAAGCGTTTCGGGTAAAACTGCATGTCATTTGAAGCATACGCTTCCTGAGAAGAACGGAGAAGCCTTTTTTGCTTGTGGCTTCGAGAGAAAGCTGAAGGAGTGAACTATTGAATGTTCAAGTTAAGCGAAATTAAGGAATTGATTAAATTGCTGGACCAAACCTCCTCCGTACACGAACTGGAGATTGAAAGCGAAGGAATGAAGCTTGCTATCCGCAAACCTGATCGCTCTGAAGCGGATGCAATGGCGATTCAGGCGACTCCTTATGCCTATCCTTATACGCCAGCCCCTCAGCCGCAAAGCCAGCAGTATGCTGCACCTGCGGCAGTGAACGAAATTCCGGCAGCAGCTCAGCAGCCGGTCTCTACGGAAGGCACACTGCATAAAATTGTCTCGCCGATGGTAGGGACCTTTTATAGTGCCGCTTCTCCAGAAACCCCATCCTTTGTCAATGTGGGCGACCGGGTTAGTGAAAAGTCAACGGTCTGCATCATTGAAGCCATGAAACTGATGAATGAGCTGGAGGCGGAAGTCAGAGGCGAAATCGTGTCCGTACTCGCGGAGAATGGCCAGCTTGTTGAATATGGCCAGCCGCTGTTCCTGGTCAAACCGGAATAACAGCCGCGAGAATCATGAGGAGCTAGCTAGCTTCGTTAAACTTTGGGAGGAAACGCATGAACATTCAAAAAGTGTTGATTGCCAACCGCGGTGAAATCGCGGTCCGCATTATCAGAGCTTGCCGTGAACTGGGCATATCCACCGTTGCGGTTTACTCGGAGCCTGACCGGGATTCATTGCACGTCCGGCTGGCTGATGAAGCGTACTGCATTGGCCCGATGCCAGCCAAGGACAGCTATCTGAACTTTACCAATATTATGAGTGTAGCTACATTGACGGAATGCGACGCCATTCATCCCGGTTACGGATTTTTGGCCGAGAATGCGGATTTCGCAGAGATTTGTGAATCCTGCAACATCACTTTTATCGGACCTTCGCCGGATGCCATCACCCGCATGGGTGACAAGGCTGTGGCCAAGGAAACGATGAAGCTGGCAGGTGTTCCGATTATTCCGGGCTCTGACGGGCTTGTGGGCGATGTGGAGGAGGCAGTCATGCTGGGCCGCGATATCGGCTACCCGATTATCGTCAAGGCTACTGCAGGCGGCGGAGGCAAGGGCATCCGCATAGCCGAGGATGAGGAATCCCTGGTGAAGCAGATCACAGCTGCCCAGCAGGAAGCGCAAAAGGCCTTCGGCAATGCCGGGGTTTACCTGGAGAAATTCCTGACGGGTATGAAGCATGTGGAGATTCAGATTATTGCCGACAACCATGGCAATGTGGTGCATCTGGGGGAACGGGACTGTTCTGTGCAGCGCCGGCGTCAGAAGCTGATTGAAGAAGCACCTTGCTCGGTTCTGACTCAGGATATCCGCGATGCCATGGGCCAGGCTGCCGTACGTGCGGCACAAGCTGTGAATTACTCGGGTGCGGGTACACTCGAATTCCTACTTGGACCGGATGGCCAATTTTATTTCATGGAAATGAACACCCGGATTCAGGTTGAGCATCCGGTAACAGAAATGGTCACGGGTGTCGACCTGATCAAAGAGATGATTTCTGTTGCGGAAGGCAACCCGTTATCCTTTACCCAGGAAGACATTCATATTAATGGCTGGTCCATGGAATGCCGGATCAATGCGGAAGATCCGGAGAAGAACTTCATGCCTTCACCGGGCAAAATCGGCTTTTATCTGCCGCCGGGAGGTTTAGGTGTACGGGTGGACAGCGCAGCATATCCGGGGTATACGATCTCCCCTTTTTATGACTCGATGATTGCCAAGCTAATTGTATGGGCTCCGACCCGCCAGGAAGCCATCGCCAAGATGAAGCGGGCGCTCTCCGAATTTGCTGTGGAAGGCATACATACAACGATTTCATTCCACCAGAAATTGCTGGAGCATCCGGTGTTTTTGGACGGTAATTTTGATATTAAATTCCTGGAGGATTATGAAATTTAGGACGGCTTTGCTTTGTTTGTCATAAAGTTCGCCAAATGATATAGTATGTTTAATAAGAGACGTGCTTTGCGCTTGAAATATTGAACAACTTTTTCTTTGAAAGGTGTGAGTCCACAATGAGTACATTGCCGACAGAATACGAACGTACGGAAATCGGTGAAATCCAGATCGCTCCAGAAGTGATTGAGGTAATCGCAGGTTTGGCAACCGTGGAAGTTAAAGGCGTGGCAGGCATGAGCGGCGGTTTTGCCGGAGGCATTGTTGAGCTTCTTGGCCGTAAGAACCTCTCCAAAGGTGTAAAGGTAGAGGTTGGGCAACGCGAAGCTGCAGTGGATGTGTCCGTGATTATCGAGTACGGCAACCGTCTCCCGGAAGTGGCTGCTGAAATTCAGCGCAACGTGAAGCGTTCCATTGAGACCATGACTGGTCTGACCGTAGTTGAAGTGAATGTGCATATTCATGATGTTCAGTTCCGCAGCAATACCGCTGTAGACAAGAACGAAGAAACGGACGCGGTTCTCCGCGTGAAATAAAGCCAGCTTTCTTCCATAAACCCCCGACAGCACCGTCGAGGGTTTACTCTAATTTAAGGAGGTTATGAGACTCGTGGCAAAAATTTTGGACAGGCTCCTGCTGTTCCTCTACAGCTTATGCATCGGAATATTATCTGTAATTGCCATCCTCCTGTTAAGCGGTGCCATTCCGGACTCCTTTGAAATGTTGGACAGACCTGAGGCATATATAGCTGCCATAGCTGTTGCTGTCATTTTGTTCCTGCTGAGCATCCGTTTCTTCTACATTTCACTGCGGCGTGACCGGGCATCCTTGCCTTCGGTCGATCAGCGCACAGAGTATGGTGACATTCAAATCTCCATGGAAACGATTGAGAACCTGAGCCTGAAGGCTGCCGGCAAAGTCAAGGGCATCAGAGATCTGAAGTCGCGAATCCGGGTTTCGCAGGCGGGTCTTGAGATTATGATCCGCGCAGTGGTGGACGGGGAGCATTCCCTTCCGCTTCTGACTACCGAGGTTCAGCGTCAGGTGCATGATTTTGTGCAGGAAACGACCGGTATTCCGGTAGCGGACGTCTCGGTATACATTGCTAACCTCACACAGTCTCCAAGCTTCAAAAGTCGAGTGGAATAGAGGTGAGTTTCCCTTATGTTGTGGAAAGCAGTATGGGAAAGTCACGGGGGTAGAATTGCCGGAGTCACCTTCGGTGTCGTTCTCGGGTTGATTTATTTGATTAGCGGTTTTTGGGATATGCTGTTCTTTGCACTGGTTGTGTTCATAGGATATACGCTTGGCAAAAGAAAGGACACCGCTCAGCCCCCGCTGTTTCAGTGGCAGGAGCTGGTAGGGCGGTTGTCCGGACGCTGGCGTCCTTTCAAATGAACCGCGATAGTTTTTCTTCCGGAGCCTGGAACCCGTACGTATGAGTTGCCTGATGCCGGAGGAAGGGCTGCGCGGTTTTTTTTGCAGTTGGTGCTCTCTTAGAGGATAGAACCTGCTCCATTAAGCTTACAATAGTTGCAGGAAGAAACAATGATACACCCAATATAAGCAAACAAGATATGTTTGTAGGAGGAACACATGAAAAGACGTTTAGCAAGAGAAATTATTGTCCAAAGCCTGTATCAGATGGAAATGAATGAAGTGGAAAGTTCGGAAGCGGTGGAAATGCTGATAGCCGAAGCTTCGGAAGAAAATGAGACCGAGCGTGTAATTACAGACGAAATCGAGCTGAAAGCATATGTTGTAGCGCATGTGAACGGTGTGTGGGAACATAAGATGGCCATTGATGATATGCTGGAGCATTACCTGAAGGGCTGGCAGATGAGCCGACTCTCACGGGTGGACCGCCAGATTCTCCGTCTCGCTACTTATGAGATGGTCTTTGCGAATGATGTGCCAGCCAAGGTTTCTGTCAATGAAGCCATTGATCTGGCCAAACATTTTGGCACCGATGATTCCGGAAAGTTCGTTAACGGTGTGCTTGGGAAGATGATTCAGGAGATTGATACGCTTAAGACGGATCTGTAAAAGCTGTTTTTTTCGAAATATAAGAATGTACAGGTTTCACGCTTCAGCCAAACTTTCAAAGCAGATAAAAGGGGAGAGAATTACATGACAGCAGCAATTATCAGCGGTAAACAAGTATCTGACGAAATTCGTATCGACATTGCCCGGGAAGTTGCCTCATTAGCCGAACGGGGCGTAAAGCCTGGTCTTGCTGTTGTGCTCGTTGGTGAAGACGCTGCATCTCAGGTCTATGTGCGCAATAAAGAAAAATCCAGTACTGAACTGGGGTTCCATTCCGAAGTGCACAGACTGGATGCTGCGACAAGTCAGGAAGATTTGCTGGCGCTTGTAGCTGAACTGAACCGCAGGGATGAAATTGATGGTATTCTGGTTCAGCTTCCGCTTCCAAATCACATTGACGAGAAGGCTGTAATTAATGCCATTGCTGTGGAAAAAGATGTGGACGGCTTCCATCCGATTAACGTCGGCAATCTGGTTATCGGGGATGACAGCCTCTTGCCCTGCACGCCTGCGGGTGTGATCGAGCTGATCAAACGCACAGGCACCGGAATGTCCGGCAAGCATGCAGTCGTAATCGGACGGAGCAACATTGTCGGCAAACCGGTATCCCTGCTGCTTCAGCGCGAGAATGCTACGGTAACGATGTGTCATTCGCGGACTGCGAACATGGCTGAACTTAGCCGTCAGGCAGATATTCTGGTTGTTGCTATTGGCCGGGCCAACTTCATTGACGGCTCTTTTGTGAAGCCGGGCGCGGTAGTTATCGATGTTGGAATGAACCGTCTGGATAACGGCAAGCTGGCTGGAGATGTGGACTATGAAAGCGCGAGGGAAGTTGCCGGATACATTACTCCGGTACCTGGTGGCGTAGGACCGATGACCATTACCATGCTGATGGCTAATACGCTGACTGCAGCCAAACGCCGCCGCGGCCTGGATAAGGAATAGGTAGCGCCCATGGCGGCAGATCGGCAGGTTTATTCAATTAAAGAGCTTAACCGTTATATTCGCATGAAGCTCGATTCGGATATAGTACTCTCCGATGTATGGGTTCGCGGGGAAATCTCAAATTTCACCCACCATGGCAGCGGTCATATGTATTTTACCCTTAAGGATGAGAGCAGCCGGATCAAGTCCATCATGTTCGCTTCCCATAACCAGCGGTTGCCCTTTGTGCCGAAGGAAGGGACTAAGGTGATCGCAAGAGGCAATGTGACCGTCTACGAACGGGACGGGCAGTACCAGTTTTATGCCACGCATATGCAGCCCGATGGTATCGGGAGTTTGTACCTGGCATATGAACAGCTGAAGAATAAGCTGGAGCTGGAAGGCCTGTTCGCGGCGGCACGCAAACGTCCGCTCCCTCGGTTTCCCCGCTGCATCGGGGTAGTCACTTCCCCGACAGGTGCGGCTGTGCGGGACATTATCATCACACTGCAGCGGCGGTTTCCGCAGGTTGCAGTTGTGCTGTATCCAGTCCTGGTACAGGGGAAAGGTGCAGGGCCTTCCATTGTGAAGGCGATTGAGAATCTAAACGCTATGGGCGAAGCCGATGTACTCATTGTCGGACGCGGGGGCGGCTCCCTGGAAGAACTGTGGGCCTTCAATGAGGAGGTCGTAGCCCGTGCAATTGCGGCGTCCCGTATTCCGGTCATCTCGGCCGTAGGCCACGAGACCGACTTCACGATCGCTGACTTCGCCGCCGATCTTCGGGCGGCAACCCCGACGGCGGCGGCCGAGCTGGCCGTGCCGCATGCCGCGGAGTTGGCGGCGCAGCTCCGCACGGCGCAGCAGCGCCTGCGCCAGGGGCTGCTGCGCCGCTCGCAGCGTGGCGGCGAGCGCCTGGCCTCGCTGCAGCGCTCGCTGGCGCTGGTCGGCCCACGCCGCCAGCTGGCCCAGCACGCGCAGCGGCTGGACATGCTGCGCGGGGGGCTGCTCCGCGCAGCGAGAGACCGGCACGGCCGAGCGCGGGAGCGCCAGGCCGTGCTGCATCACAGCCTGCAGCGCTTCCACCCGCAGGCGAGTGTCAGCGCGGCGCGGCGGCGCACCGAGAGCATCACCCGCGAGCTTGCGGGTGCTATGCAGGTGCGCCTGCAGGAGAAGCGCTCGCGCTTTGCTGCCGAGCTGCGCCATCTCGATGCGCTCAGTCCGCTTAAGGTGATGTCGCGGGGGTACAGTCTCGTCTATGACGAGCAGGAAGAGCACTTAATCAAATCGCTGAACGAAGTAGAACTTGGCGATATGGTCAACATAAAGCTGAATGACGGACAGCTAAGCTGCCAGGTATGGGGAATGAAGGAGGATGGCATAACGAATGGCGAAGGAAGCTGAATTGGACTTTGAAGGAGCCATGGAGCGGCTGGAAGAAATCGTGCGTGAGCTGGAGCACGGCGACGTTCCCCTGGAAAAGGCAATCGATTTGTTTCAGCAGGGCATGAAGCTCTCGCAGCTGTGCGGGAGCAAGCTGGAGCAGGTGGAGCGCAAAATCGAAATGATCACCGAGATGGACGGAGAACTGCGTAAGAAACCATTCGGTGCCCGGCTGGAAGGTGACAGCGATGAGTCGCTTTGAGCCCAAACAGGCGGCAGAGCTTACGGGTAATCTGCAGCGTCAGCCGCTGAGTGAATATATTACGGAGATCAGCGGCCTGGTTGTGAAGGAGCTGGAGGCGGCCTTACCTGAGCATTGGAAGGTACCCGGCAGTCTGAAGGATGCGATGAACTATTCCCTGCAAGCCGGGGGCAAGCGTCTCCGCCCGCTGCTGGTGATCGCCGCCTGCGAGGCGCTGGGAGGCAGCCGTGAAGCGGCTCTGCCGGTAGCAGCTGCAATCGAAATGGTACATACCTATTCGCTGATCCACGATGATCTGCCCGCTATGGATAATGATGATTACCGGCGCGGCAAACTGACGAATCACAAGGTGTTTGGCGAGGCTACGGCGATTCTGGCCGGAGATGCGCTGCTGACACATGCCTTTTACAGCGTTGTCCAGGCTTCACGGAGACATGGCATTTCAGCGGACAGGGCCCTTTCCGTTGTTGAGGATCTGGCAGAAATGGCAGGCCCGCGGGGCATGGTTGGAGGACAAATCGCCGATATGGAGGGCGAACAGGGGTTTACCGATCTCCAGCAGCTTCAGTACATCCACCAACATAAGACAGGAGATTTGATCATCTTCTCCCTTGTGGCAGGCGGACGAATTGCAGGGGCAGATAGCAGACAGCTTGAAGCATTGCGTGATTTCGGAACCCATATCGGACTGGCCTTTCAGATTCAGGATGATATTCTTGATCTGGTCGGGGACGAAGGCAAGCTCGGCAAAAAAACAGGCAGCGACGTTAAGCAGCAGAAGGTGACTTACCCGTACTTTATCGGGCTGGACGCCTCCCGCGAAGAGGTCCAGCGGCTGACAGCGGCCGCCCGCAGTGCAGTACTTGAAGGCGGTTTTCACGACAGTACCCGCCTCTTGGACATCGCGGAATACCTGATGAAGCGTGATCACTAGCATGAATTCCGGGACGGCTGTATTTCGACAGCCGTTTCGTTTGTGTTATAATGGGGTTTATATATATTTTACAACATCTAGGAAAGCGGGGAATACTCGTGCTGCTTCCACAAATAAATGATCCTCAGCAACTTAAATCTTTGTCAGTCGAGGAGCTGGCTACCCTTGCGGAGGAGATCCGCAGGTTTCTGATCGAGAAGCTTACTGCAACCGGCGGGCACCTCGGCTCCAATCTGGGGGTAGTGGAGCTCACGCTGGCCCTGCACTACTGTTATGATAGTCCCCGGGACAAAATGATATATGACGTAGGGCACCAGGCATATGTCCATAAGATATTGACCGGCCGCCAGGACCGTTTTGACACGCTGCGCAAAAAAGACGGATTGTGCGGCTTTGTTAAGCGTTCGGAGAGTGAACATGATGTCTGGGAAGCCGGGCACAGCAGTACTTCGCTGTCAGCGGCAATGGGTATGGCCATGGCCCGTGATCTGAAAGGCGAAGACAACAAGGTTATCGCTGTAATCGGGGACGGAGCGCTGACCGGCGGGATGGCGTTTGAAGCACTTAACCATATCGGCCACGAACGCCGCAAGCTGATGGTTATCCTCAATGACAACGAAATGTCGATTGCGCCGAATGTGGGGGCAATGCACAACTATTTGAGCAAAATCCGTTCGGACCGCCACTACCTGCGTGCAAAGGATGAAGTCGAAGGACTGCTGAAGAAGATTCCTGCCATCGGTGGAAGGCTGGCCAAGACCGCCCAGAATGTGAAAGACAGTCTTAAATATATGATGGTTCCCGGCGTGTTGTTCGAGGAGCTTGGCTTCACATACCTTGGACCGGTCGACGGTCATGACATGGAGAAGCTGATTGACACCTTCCATCAAGCCGATAATGTATCCGGTCCTGTACTGGTGCATGTTCTGACTACTAAGGGCAAGGGGTACAAACCTGCTGAAACCGATTTCTACAAATCACATGCGATTTCTCCTTATAAAATTGAGTCCGGACAGTCCTTAAAAGCTGTCGGGAATCCTATGTATACTGAAGTGTTTGGTCAGACATTAATTGAACTGGGCCGTGAGGACAAGCGGCTGATCGCAGTGACTCCGGCGATGCCTGGCGGCTCAGGACTGTTCCCTTTCGCCAAGGAATTTCCCGACCGGATGATTGATGTCGGTATTGCTGAGCAGCATGCGGCAACTTTATGCGCAGCCTTGGCGATGGAGGGGATGAAACCTGTGTATGCAGTATATTCTACCTTTATGCAGCGGGCCTATGATCAGATTGTGCATGATATCTGTCGTCATAACGCCAATGTTATGTTCGCTATCGACCGTGCAGGCTTTGTCGGTGCTGACGGCGAGACACATCAAGGGGTATATGATATAGCCTTTATGCGCCATATTCCGAATATGGTGATGATGATGCCGAAGGATGAGAACGAGCTGCGCCATATGATGAAGACAGCTCTTGAATATAATGATGGTCCGATCGCTTACCGGTATCCGCGGATTGACGGCACCGGTGTTGACATGGATACCGAGCTGCAGGTACTTCCAATCGGTTCCTGGGAGCGGCTGCGTCCAGGCGATGACTACGCTGTACTCGCCTGCGGACCTATGGTTCAGGTGGCTGAAGAAGCGGCAGAGCAGCTGAAGCGGGAAGGCATTCAGTTGAGTGTTGTCAACGCCCGCTTCCTGAAGCCCCTTGACAGCTCCATGCTATTGGATCTGGCCCATGCGGGCACCGGCATGATTGTACTGGAAGAAGCCAGCCAGGCGGGAAGTCTAGGCAGCGCGGTGCTTGAATTTTATGCGGAGCATGAAATTTATGATGCCCGTGTTCATTTGATGGGCGTGCCGGATATCTTTGTAGAGCATGGCTCAATCAAAGAACAGCGCCAGCAAACCGGATTGACTGTTGAAGCAGTAGTCAGCCGGATCAAGGTGATGAAGGCATCGAGCTCATTTGCCTATAAGACGACTTCAACCTCCTGAACAGGACAGTTGAAGCGGCAAGCCTAAGAACAATCAGGAGATGACCATGGAACACCCTAAGGAACGGATCGACGTATTGTTAGTGGAACAAGGATTTTACGAGAGCCGTGAGAAGGCCAAGGCTGCTATCATGGCTGGGTTGGTACTTGCGAATGAGGAGCGGATTGAGAAGGCCGGGATGAAGGTGCTGCGTTCCTCCGTCCTACGGGTAAAAGGTGCAGTGCACCCTTATGTCAGCCGTGGCGGGTTGAAGCTGGAGAAGGCGCTGCGGCAGTTTGGCATTGACCTGAACGGGCGCACCATGCTGGATATCGGTTCTTCAACAGGAGGCTTTACCGATTGCGCACTCCAGAACGGAGCAAGCCATGTCTACGCTATTGATGTAGGCTATAATCAGCTGGACTGGAGTCTACGCAATGATGAACGGGTAAGTGTGATGGAGCAGACGAATTTCCGTTATATGACCCCACCCGACCTTCAAGGCCCTGTTCCCGATTTTGCCAGTATAGATGTATCATTTATTTCTTTGAAGATTATTTTACCGCCGCTGATGGCGCTTCTTGAACGCCCTGCAGATATTGCCGCACTGATTAAGCCGCAGTTCGAAGCCGGCCGGGAAAAGGTCGGGAAATCCGGTGTGGTCCGCGAACCGGCTGTCCACAAAGAGGTGCTCATGAACGTTCTGGGCATGGCTGCAGAACTGGGCTACCAGCTGAAAGGCTTAACCTTCTCCCCCATCACTGGCGGTGAAGGCAATATCGAGTTTTTGGCCCACTGGAAGCTCCTGCCTGAGGCAGTGGAGTCCGGCGATGAACAGCCTTCAGGAGAACTACAGCCGGACAATTTCGCAGCACTTGCTGAGGCCGTGATCAAGGAAGCGGCAGCAACCTTCAAAGTCAGCAAATCTGGAAACTCATCCAAGTGATGAGTTTCTTTTTGACTGTACCAAAGCTTTTTTGCAATATACAGAGGAATAAGGTAGTCTAGCCTTATCTTTCCTCTATGTGGAATTGCTACAATCACTTTCAACTACGATTTCGGCTGCCAAAGCAGGATTTTAGCGGGGTTCACGCGAATTAATCACCGAGGTGATGAAGGTGGCGGGCTCTGATAAAGCCGTAATGGTGCTAATTGGACTGGCAGTCGCAATATTTATCATTTATCGGATTTACATATGGCTGCAAAGCTCCCCGCGTTCGTTCATTAAGGACAGGCTGCCGCTGAATAAAGTCATTTTGCCTCATCCTTCCATTGATTTGCTGGAAGCAGCGGGCTACGAAGTGATTGGAGGCAAACTGAAGATTCCGCTGTCTTTTAATGTAGACGGGGCTTCCATGTACAGCAGACTGTTCATTGATTATGTTGCGAGCAAGGAAGAGGACTCCTACTATTTAGTCATTCTATCCCGCCCGCGCAAAACGCTCGACTTTACCGGCAGCAGCCTCCGGGATTCACTTTTGCCGTACCTGCTGATTTATCCGGACTGCAGCGGAGTGCTATATGTCAATACCGTCACTTCCGTGATCCATGAGATCAGGCTTGGTAAAGATGACGGCGAATCCACTTAGAAAGTTAACTTAACCATACAGGAGGCAATAATGAAGGGTCACAGGCACATTAAGATACGTGAAATCATTACACAACAGGAAATTGAGACGCAAGACGATTTGGTGGAAGCACTGCGCGAGGCCGGTTTTCAGGTTACCCAGGCTACGGTGTCGCGGGATATTAAGGAGCTTTTGCTGATAAAAGTCCCTATGGACGACGGGAGATACAAATATTCGCTGCCTACAGATCAGCGGTACAACCCGACACAGAAGCTGAAACGTGTGCTCGTGGACAATTTTGTGCATATTGATTCCTCCGGGAACCTGGTGGTGATGAAATGTCTCCCGGGAACGGCTAACTCTGTCGCAGCCCTGATCGATAATATTGATTGGCCGCAGATTATGGGCACCATTTCCGGTGACGATACGATCCTGATTATCTGCCGCCAGCCAGAGAACAGCAAAGACGTAATTTCGCAAATTATGGGATATATATCCTAGAATCATAGATGTCGCAATCATCTTTTCGGAGGTGCTGTATTCGTGTTAGACACATTATCGATCCGTAATCTTGCCGTTGTTGAAGCGGTAGATGTGCATTTTTATCCCGGTTTTCATGTACTTACAGGGGAGACCGGTGCAGGGAAATCAATCATTATCGATGCGCTTGGGCTTGTGGTCGGAGGCCGTGGCTCAGCGGATTCCATCCGTTACGGCACGGACAAGGCGGAGATGGAAGCGCTCTTCAGCCTGCCTACTTCGCATCCCGTATGGGAGACGCTGGAGCGTCTTGGTATCACGGCGGACCCGGAGGAGCATCTGATTATCCGCCGTGAGATTACCTCTCAAGGCAAAAGCACTTCGCGTGTCAACGGACAGATGGTGAATCTCAGCATGCTGCGGGAAATCGGTGAACAGCTGGTTAATATTCACGGACAGCATGAGCATCAGAATCTGCTGAAGGCAGAGCGCCATCTGGGCCTGCTGGATACTTACGGGGAAGCTGTTATTGGACCGCTCAAGGCCGACTATCAAGAGAAATATACCGCCTTTGCCAAGGTGGAAAAAGAACTCCGTGAGTTGCAGGAAACCAGCCAGAAGGCCTATCAGATGCTGGATTTATACCGTTTTCAGCTGGAGGAAATTTCTTCCGCAGGACTAAAACCTGGGGAAGATGAATTACTTGCCGAAGAAAGGGTCAAACTATCCCACAGCGAGAAAATGATGGATTCCGTATCTGGCGCATACGAGCTACTGTATGACAGGCAGGGGCTGGAATCCATCGGAAATGTGATTTCCCGGCTGGAGGATGCGGTTCGGTACGATGAGAAGGGTCTGAAGGGTGTCCTGGACCAGCTTCAATCCTCGTATTACCAGCTGGAGGATGCCGCCTTTCAGCTGCGGGATTACCGTGAGGATATTGAGTTCAACCCGGCACGGCTCGAGGATATTGAGAACCGGTTGGATCAGATCTCTGGACTTCGGCGCAAATATGGAGATAGTGTAGAGCAGATTCTGGCTTATTATGAACAAATTAGCCGGGAGACCGATTTGCTGGAGAATAAGGACGAATATATTGAGAAGCTGACCGTAAAGCGCAACGGACTCCTGAACACACTAATGGAAGCAGCGGAAGCGCTCAGTGAAGCACGCCGGCAGTGTGCAGCAGATTTGGCTACCCAAGTTGAAAGTGAACTGAAGGACCTGCAGATGGAACGGACCTCGCTTCAGGTAAAAATGGATATTCTGGAAGACCCCCGCGGTGTGGAATACCAGGACCGCCGCTACCGGCTGACCCGCCAAGGCATCGACAGTGCAGAGTTCATGATCTCTCCAAATCCAGGTGAGCCGCTCCGCCCGTTGGGCAAAATCGCTTCAGGCGGTGAGCTGTCGCGGATTATGCTGGCGATGAAGAGTATTTTTGCCCGGCATGATGCGATCCCTGTACTCATTTTTGACGAAGTGGACACCGGGGTCAGCGGAAGGGCAGCCCAGTCGATCGCTGACAAGCTGTACAAGCTTTCAGCCACCTGTCAGGTGTTCTCCATTACCCATCTACCTCAGGTAGCGTGCATGGCTGATCATCAGTATCTAATCCGCAAAAAAGTGGAAGACGGACGAACGATGACCGAAGTGGAGTCGCTGCCCTTGGAAGGCCGCGTCATGGAGCTGGCCCGAATGCTGGGCGGTGTGGAAATTACCGAAAAAACCTTGCACCACGCACAGGAAATGCTCGGTCTGGCTGAGGCCAGCAAGGCGGCTGCAGGGTAAGCGGGACAATGATTGACAGTAATAAAAGCCTGGGGGCAAGGTTATCTTATAGGTACGCAATTGGCGACCACCTTTTTCGTCAAGCGAAAGAAGCAAAAGGGAGCGTGACAGCCATTGAAGCCAAACCTCAGGAAGTTAATGCCCGGCCTTTTATTTGCCTTCTTTCTCAGCTTATCAGGAATAACGGGTCCTCATCAGAGCTATGCCGCAGCGCAGGATACCCAGCCTGGCAAGACCGTATTGGGGGAAACCCGTGACCTCAGGGTAATCCCGGGAGGGCAAACGATTGGTGTGAAAGTAAAGTCTGCAGGCGTGCTTGTTGTAGGACATCATTTAATTGAAGTGTCAAAGCAGTCCAAGCTTTCCCCTGGAGAGAACAGCGGTTTACTGCCCGGGGATTTGATGATCTCCATCAATGGGGTGAAGCTGGACGAGGTGTCCAAGGTTTCCAGGCTGGTCGAGCATGCAGGCAAATCCCATCAACCCCTTACCATTGTGTACAAACGTGCTGGCAAAGAGCATACAGCTAAGCTGACACCGGCGTATGACCGCAATGACAAGGTATGGCGCCTGGGCCTCTATATCCGCGATTCTGCAGCGGGTGTCGGGACTTTGACCTTTTATGCGCCGGAACAGGGAGTGTATGGTGCACTGGGACATGTTATTACCGATATGAACACCGGGACGCCCATTGTCGTCGGCAGCGGACACATTGTGCAATCCAGCGTGACCTCCATTTCCAAGAGCCAGGATGGCGATCCAGGTGAGAAACGGGCACATTTTCTTAAGGAGAGTCAGGTCCTCGGGAATGTGGAGAGTAATACGGATTTCGGAATCTTCGGTAAAATGACCCGTAATCCGGAGCATAGCCTATACGAGAAACCAATCCCGGTGGCTATGAGCAATGAGGTGAAGGAAGGTCCGGCGCAAATTCTGACGGTTGTGGATGGACAGCAGGTGGAACGATTTAATGTAGAGATCATTCATGTAGCACGTCAGGATACACCAGCAACCAAAGGCATGGTGCTGCGTATTACCGATCCCCGTCTGATTGATAAGACTGGTGGCATAGTCCAAGGCATGAGCGGCAGTCCTATTGTACAGAATGGGCGTTTGGTCGGTGCGGTAACCCATGTATTCGTCAATGATCCCAAATCAGGTTATGGCTGTTTTATCGAATGGATGCTTCAGGATTCCGGTGCAGCCCTGCAAGAACATACTTTTCCCTATGATCTTAAGGCGGTTTAGCCTTAAGATTTTTTTGTCGAAGGCCAGCGAACAAGATCGAACCATGAAATAAAATAATTAATTATAATCCAACTCTAAAAAAAAATAAAGAAAAATAATTTTCGACAGAAGGATATTGAATCAGTATGTCGAAACTGTAAGGGAGCGAAGATAAATGATTATTTTCGAATAGCAGATATAAATAAGGAGGAAGCAGCCAGTGCAGAACATTGAAGTGTTGTTGGCCGATGACAACAGGGAGTTTACGAATTTGCTTGCCGAGTACATTACGGAACAAGAAGATATGACCGTGACGGGCATCGCCTATAATGGGGAAGAAGTACTTCAAATGCTGAGCGAAGCACGCAAAATTCCCGATGTCCTTATTCTTGATATCATCATGCCTCATTTGGACGGATTGGGTGTCCTGGAGCGCCTGCGCGATATGGATCTGAAGCCGGAACCAAAGGTCATTATGCTGACCGCCTTCGGTCAGGAGAACATCACTCAGCGTGCTGTGCAGTTAGGCGCATCTTATTATATTTTGAAGCCATTCGATATGGAGGTTCTCGCCAACCGTGTGCGGCAACTCGCCGGTACACAGGGCAGCATGAGCACTTCATCCAGCATGTCCAATTATTCGGGCTCCAGAGGAAGCAACGTAGTGCCGCTCTCCAAGGGCAAGAACCTGGATGCCAACATTACCTCGATCATTCATGAAATCGGCGTACCTGCGCATATCAAGGGTTATCAGTATCTGCGTGAAGCCATTACCATGGTCTATAACAACATTGAGATCCTGGGCGCCATCACCAAGACCTTGTACCCGGCAATAGCCGAAAAATTCAAGACAACGCCGTCTCGTGTAGAACGCGCCATCCGCCACGCCATCGAAGTGGCCTGGACCCGTGGTAACATCGACAGCATCTCCCACCTGTTCGGCTATACCATTAATATCTCCAAATCCAAGCCGACTAACTCGGAATTTATTGCCATGGTGGCTGACAAGCTGCGGATTGAGCATAAGGTTTCTTGAAAGGGTAAGGATTAGGATATGTGAGGGGTTTTGAAATCTGATTATTTTTCATGACACACCCGATAAACCAAAAAGTTTATCGGGTTATTATTCGACCACGTCGACCGGTGATGTATTGATAGGTCGCATATAAAATCTAAGGAGGACAGAACGGAGAGAAACGTAACATACAACAAAAGGAGGTTGTGGGTGAAAATCCACAACCTCCTTTTGTTAACACTCCCCATGTAGAGCCAGTCCTTCTGTTCTATACAAAATAAGGATCTGGTTTAAATAAAAGAATGAAGAAATCAACTAAAGCTCCGATTCCCATCAACCCTCCAGTAAATAGATAAAGGATCCCAGTCCCAATTTTGCCTTCATAAAATCTATGTACTCCAAAGATACCAAGGAAGAAACAGAGAAGAACGGAAACCCATTTGCTTTTTCTTCTACCCGACCCTGCATTGTTGTTTACATTGGTGTTCATATTAGAATTATTAATAACAATATGGGGTTGAGAGGCAGCTCCTTTCAACTCTTCTACTTGCAGTCCGCACTTATTACACACGACTGCTCTTAGAGGTATTTTCTCCCCGCAGTGTAAGCAAAATTTCATTTGAGTTGAATTCGTTGGTTGTGCTGTTCTTAGGTTAGAACCAGACATTTTATATTCCTCCAGCAAATAATAATATAGGTAATTTCACCTAGGAATATTCTATCATATATTGTTGAAATAGAGGGAAATTTATTAATAAATGGAATTATATTTAATTTAAAAATATTCAAATTTAAATATATGTATTTATTTTCCTAGTCCTAAGAGCCTAAACCCGAATATCGATCGACGGTGATCCAGAGGATTTATCATTTTGCTGACCCGATACGCCGGTGGCTGGGGCCTCAGCGGTGCCTGTTTTCTTTTGGCTTGCCGAAGAATGGTCCTGATCGTCTTTCTCTGCACCTTCGGGATGTAAAAGTGATCTGGGGAGATCTTTTCTTGTTGCTGCGGTGTTGTCGTTGTCTTTCAGTTCGGATACTACATCTCCAATCTTGCTGTCGATGCCGCGAACAGTAGATTTAATATCCTGCACCCTGTCTCTTTTGGCTTGAAGGACTGTGCGTTCCGCATTTTCCAGCATAGTGGCTCTTCCGGCATCATGGGTTGGGTTGTTGGATAATCGGACTTCCTCCAGCTTCACCTCACCCTCCAAAGGCTTGATTTCACCTTCCACCTTCTTGCTAAGGCCAACCAGCTTACCCAGACGGTCATAAGTGGTATGATTCTGCAGTAGGACATGCATGGATTCAGCGGTAATATCCGTTGCGGGGTCCGTTTCAGGCTTTTTAGTTTCGGTCTTATTGGGCTTGCTGTTCTCTATTTTTTCCTGCATTTCCTCGGCTTTAATCTGGGCGATCTGTGCATCAATTTCCTGTATGGATGTTTTCAGGGCCTGTACCCGTTCCTGCTTTAGTTTTTTATCCATGTTCTCATTGGATTTTACGGCTTCAATTTGCTCGTTGAGTCTGGATTTCTGGTCCATCAGGCCTTGAATTTCTATGTCTCTGGAATTTGAAATGGCTTGATGGCTGGTATTTTGAATAGGACTGGTGTTATTAGATATAGATGAGATCAATGCCACGAGGATTTCCTCCTAAATGAAAGAATTATTTTCCATATAAAAGCTATATCGGTAATAGGACAAGGGAAAATAAGTAAACCCGGCTTCTCCGGCTAAAGTTTTTTAGGTATTAATTGTTATAATGAAACACAAAGTGTTATGTTGTGTTATGATATAGGTAGAGGTGACTCCTATGAACGATTTCGATAACTATCCCGATGAGCTGGGGAACTTCATCCGGCACTTCAGAAAAACCCGTGGGTTGACCTTAAGAGGGCTTGAGGAGAAGAGCGGTATCAGCTACTCCCAGCTCAGCAAGATTGAACGGGGCGAGAGTATTCCGCTAAAAGATAATCTGGATAAGATTATTGAGGCGCTTGGAGCAGATCTCAAGAACCGGATGTACCATCTGGCGGATTATATGCCTGACCTTGAATATATCAAGACCCTCAAGCAGGGATATAAGCACCCGCAGCACAATCAGTCGCAGGATTACATCTATGAGACAGCTTTCAACAAGCTGAAGGAATTCCGGGCGAAGGAAGGCAAGGAAACCTCCTATGTTTCGTTTGACTCGAACGAGGTGATCGTTTATGAAACGGAATATGGGGCAGGAATGGTAATAGAAAAAATTGAGAAATATAATCTTAACGATGTACTGAACGATAAATTTGAAGGCAGTCTGGACTCTCTGCGCAAGCAGCCCCGAAAAGGCCGACAGGCGTACATGTTCGGAGAGTGGCTCCGGGAATGTATCTACGAGCTGAAGGAAGACGAGCAGGATCAGGTCATTCAAGCCCTTAAGGAATTTACCCAATTTAAAGTGCAGCAGGTTAACGGAGCCTTCAAATAACAGCTGACCTCATCCGTTTTCAATAATGAATAATGTTGCCCTTTCTTGCAGCCATCTATTCATCTTGAACCATATAGCAACCAACAAAAAATGGTATGACAGAAAAGGGGAAATCCTAATGAGAGTTAATATGAAATTTACCAGCAAGGGAAAAGCCGCGATTGAGAATTTCAACAATGAAGAGCTGCTTGAGATCTTTGCCAGATATATCAAAACATTGACCAAGAAGTATGACATTGAAGTGGATGTACCTCTTGAAGTGAACCAGAATATTGTGAGTGACGGAACGGTTATAGCCATGGCACAGAACGTGAAGTGTGATGTGGATACTTTCTTCAAGGAGCTGGGCCGGGATATTAAGGTTCCCCTGAAAAAAAGACTGGGCGGTAAGCTGGAGAACGTCTTCAAAACGGAGTTTATTGAGTAGTCTTTTGCCATTGTTCCTCATAAAGAAGCCAGCTCCACTGAATAGTGAGGCTGGCTTCTTTGCTGTCAGTTGCAGATCATACATCATGTGTTCATAAGATATATGTAGGAGTGCTGAGAAATTAACGGTCAATCTTCGGAACGGTCAAAGTCACCCATGTTTCTCCCGGTCAGAACAGTTTCGATGATCTCAATGAAATCAAGTGAGGCTTTGGCCTCCACTGCCAATTCGTAGATGTTCAACAGTTGTTCGTCAGATAATAGCTCCAGGGATGAGGGGCGCGGAGAAGGATGAAAATAATAATCCATTAGATTCCTCCATCGGTTATTTTGGTAGATTAAGAAAATACTGCGAATCTATTTAAATGGTACCATTTGGAAGGTAACCCGTCTCCTGTCATTCGCCCTGTGAATAGTCCTTTACAACTGATGCATCATATGGGATAATATATAACTTTTTTCGGTGGAATTAAAAAACCATCTCGAAACCAGAGGTTGTCGGGATGGTTAATGATACATTATTAGGCTGACGTTATGATTCAGAGGTATCTTTGCGTGAGGCTAAAAATCGTTTGAGCCTTGTTTCATTTGGTTCTGATACTGTAGCGAATTGTTCTCCCTCTTGAAACGTAACAATTTTACGTTCCGAATCATAACTTTCAATATTACTTAGACTAACTACATTGCTGCGGTCAAGACGCTCGAAACCTTTGCCCTTATAAGCAGCCAAGAGATCGGAAAGTGTGGTAGGGAGAACAAACTCGCCTTCTTTCGTATGGACGAATATTGTATTCTTATAGCTGGAGAAATACAATATATCTTCTTCCCGGATATCCCGGGAGAACCCGTCATTTAACAAGACCCGCATGTTCTCCCCATCCTTGTAAATTACTTCCGCAATTCTTTAGGTGCTTCTGGACTGTGTAATCCAATCTTCATAACTGATGCAAAGAAACGGGCAGAAGCTTCAAGCGCTGCAGAAGCATGTTTGGCCATTGACGCTTTCATCTCATAACCTCCTTTTCCAAGGGATTACTGTTAAGGACTGGACTAAAAAGGCCAATCCGATGACAGACGAACCAATTAGAAAATTCAAACTAACCATCACTATAGAAATCACCTTTAATGCAGGGAACAAGCTTTGGGGAATTTGGGCATGCTTATCCGGATTTGGTGAGAATACAAGCATTGTCACTAAACTTACAGCGTTAATGATCCAAAGGGCTTGTCCAACCGGATTGAGCAGTGGTGTGAGCGAACATAATAAAGCCGTAACAATATTGCAAGCCCAGGCCGTGGGTAAGTGGAAACCGCCAGAGCAGATGCGCAACACGGAAAAACTTATATAAAAAATAAAGGTTGCCAGTAAATTATTGAAGAACAGGCCAATGGCCATGGCAGCAAAGAACGTGATAAGGGTATTCAGAATGATGTTCAATGCATACTGCATGACTTCAAGAGAAGAGGTTTCCTCAGGATTTGCGCGTTTGATTGCGGCAGAAATCTTAATGGCCAGGCTGTTCAAAATTCTTCACCGCGGTTCTTTTTTATTGAATAGTTGAGATATCCGAATAGCAGCACCACATAAAACAAGGGGACAACAATGAAAAATTGGGAGTATCTCTCAAAGAAATAAATCATCAGTGCCACCACGATTATGGAAGGGAAGCTTAAAGAAAATAGTATTTTTTCATGGCTGCCAATAATGATTCTCTCATTCGGTTTATCGGGAATAAAGTCAAACCCCATTCTTTTTTTACCGATATAAAAACCAAAAGCGAAGGCCGATAATGCAGAAACCAACTGTAAAAAGTATATTCCTATAGAAATCCCCAGAAAATGCAAGTTAAATATAGGGGTGGAATTCAATAATAGATAAAAAGTGGATTGAAATAACATGTATAGCAGGTATGACATACCGGTCATAATTGCTGAATAAAAAATATGAATACGAAATAACAGCCAGAAAAAGCAAAAAACAAGGGCATATTGCGTTAAGACATCTAATTCTGCAAAGCCATTGTTGACCCGGATGAAATAGGAGAAAACCGCCATGATTAATCCAGCAAAAACAATTTCTTTGGGGTAAAGGTCAATCTTGAAAATCTTGAATCCCAGATAAAATAAAGCGGAGCTTTCCAGTACCGAAAACACCATATACAGCAAAAATTCCAGCATGCTTACACTCCCGGAGATCAGGTTCACTCAACTTCTATTCTTGCAAATATTATACATAATGTACTAAAATACAACAACAGCATTTGACACTTTTCGGTAAATATTTCTTCATGAGAGAGGGTTAATTATGAACCAGCGTCCTGAACTAAAGGAATACAGCGAATTTCCGGCCCGATACATTGCATTGGTGCCTCCAGAAGGGGATCTTGTGTCTATCTTAAGAGAACAATCCGGTTTGATCTATGAACTACTGGAAGGGCTGAGCGAGGAGCAGGGGAACTACCGTTATGCAGAAGGAAAATGGAGCATCAAGCAGCTGCTGGGGCATCTGACCGACAACGACCGCATCATGTCCTACCGTCTGCTTGCTATTGCCAGGGGAGAAAAGGCTCCGCTGCCTGGGTATGAGGAGAATGATTATGCGGCGGCAGGGGAATTTGACCGGTTCACGCTGAGTGAAATGGTACAGCACTACAAGCTGGTTCGCATGTCTACCATTGCTCTGCTGGAGAGTCTGCCTGAGGAAGCCTGGACCCGGATAGGGACAGCCAGTAATCATCCGATTTCCGTCAGAGCAATAGCTTGTGTCATCATTGGGCATGAGCTTCATCATCTGAATGTTCTGAACGAACGCTACTTGAAGTAAGGCATAAGGTGCAACGAAGACCGTGTGAAAAGGGAGGAGGAAGCTGCGGGTGGGTTTATTTAAAGGTATACTGCATTTCTTCATTCCAAGAGAACGCACGCTGGTGTTCACGACTTTTGATCAGGCTCAATATTTCAGAGCCAAAGGCCGCCTTACTGAGGCTGGCATTCCCCATCGTTCCAAAATCAATGGAGGAATGCAGGCTACGGTCCAGCGCTTCCAATATGGAGGCAAAGCTTCCGTTCAGCATGATCTCTATGTCCGCAAGGAAGATGAGTACCTTGCAGCACAGGCAATCCATTAACGCAAGGTTTCCGCTCTCCATACAAAAAGCACACACTATGCGAAGGCCGGCCATTGCCGCAGAGTGTGTGCTTTTTCGTTTCTTTTAGAGCGGCGGATTCTTGTGGCATTTACGGCATACCGGGTAGTAGGCTTCATTGCCGCCGATCTGAATTTGCTTGCCGCTGTATACAGGCTTGCCGTTCTCGACGCGCAGCGCCATCGTGGCCTTGCGTTCGCAGAACCAGCAGATCGTTTTCATTTCTTCGATTTTGTCTGCATAGATCAGCATATATTTGCTGCCTTCGAACAGATTGTTCTGGAAATCATTTTTTAGCCCAAAAGCCATGACCGGAATATTCAGCTCGTCGACAATCCGTACCAGCTGGAGGATGCAATCCTTCGTCAAAAATTGGCATTCATCGATCAGTACACAATGGGGTTTGGGCAAATTGCTGCTGACAATGCTGTATATATCCGTATTCTCGTCGATCGCGATCGCTTGCTTGCGCAACCCGATACGGGAGGATATATATCCGACTTCGTCCCGGTCGTCAAGGGATGGAGTGAAAATGAGCACCGACTTGCCCTGCTCCTCGTAATTATGCGCAACCTTGAGTATCTCAATGGATTTGCCGCTGTTCATTGCTCCATACTTGAAAAACAACTGTGCCACTTCCATCTATCCTTTCGTTAATCAGCCTGATGAATCCTCATCTATAAAAATGCGACTTTATTAGATTAGCATATTCTCAGTAAATGTAGCCAGTGAAAACATTTACGGGTAATGGTTAAAGAATGTTATAATGATCGCGGTTATGTGTATTTATTCAGAAGAACGTTTATAGAAAGAAGGCTTACCATTGACGGACCATATGGAAGGTTACAAAGAGAAGATAGCCGCTTTGCAAGAAAACGGGGAGCTGTCACAGGAAACGTTAAGCTTGCTGACAGAGATGCTAGGCGAGCTGGTTGAAATGAACCGAAGCAACAAGGCGCTGCGCCGGGTAATTTTGAAGGGACAATCTTCATCGATGTCCACCCGCCTGCGTGAAGCGCTCTACGAATAGACAAATGGGGTAACGCTGATGAACATCATTTTTTCCTATCTCAACAAATACAGGGTAGCTGCAATCGCCGCGCTGGTGATGATGGTGATCGAACTGGCGGTGGAGCTGTCCCAGCCCCTGCTGATCTCCAAAATTATTGATGACGGAATCAGGGAACAGGACAACCGGGTCGTCTGGCTATGGGGCGGTGTGCTGGTAGTAAGCGCAGTTTTGGCGTTTATTGCGGGCGTGCTCAGCTCTTTTTTTGCGTCTCATGCCAGCCAGGGGTTTGCCTTTGATCTGCGGGATAAGTTATATGAGAAGGTTCAGTCCTTTGCCTATGCCGTATTCAGCCGTTTCCCCACTTCATCTCTAATCACCCGTCTTACGGCGGATGTTTCACAGCTGCAGGATACGATTTTTATGGGACTCCGCTTCATGACTCGTGTGCCGCTCGTTGTTGTGGGCAGTGTGGTGATGGCGTTAGTCGTACATGTGAAGCTGGGGCTGCTGCTGGCAGTTACCCTTCCGGTACTCATTGTGTTTCTGGTCTGGGTGATGAGAAAAGCCTCGGTATTGTTCCGCAGCGTGCAGAGCCGGCTGGATGGAGTCAACAGTGTAATTCAGGAGAACCTTACCGGTATCCGGTTGATTCGGGTGTTTGTGCGTATGAGCCATGAGACTTACCGTTTCGCATCATTCAGCAGGGAACTGATGACTTCCACTGTAGCTGCGCTGCGGCTGACGGAGACCTCGGCTCCACTTATTATGCTGATTGTGAATGCGGGTATTATGCTGGTGCTGTGGTTCGGACGTATCGAGATTTCCGCCGGAGACGCAACCCTTGGACAGACTGTAGCAGTAATTAACTATTCCCTGCGTACGATCGGAGCCTTGTCAGCACTATCCTGGATTATGGCGACGTTTTCCCGGGCCAAGGCTTCTTCGCAGCGGATTCAGGAAGTTATGTCGGCAGATCACCTGGAAGCTAAGAATGAAGTGGCGGGAACTATAAGAAAGACAGCACCTATTCAGGGTGAAGTTGAGTTCCAGCATGTTAGCTTCCGTTATCCGGAGAGTGATATTGCTGTGCTGGAGGATATTTCGTTTACGGTGCAGCCGGGAAAACGGGTGGCAATTATGGGAGCTACCGGCTCAGGCAAATCATCTCTGGTAGGCTTGATTCCCCGTTTGTATGAGCAGAACAGCGGTGTCATCCGGATCGACGGGACGGCAAGTTCAGAGATGGAAATGTCCAGACTGCGCGGCGCCATCGGATATGTTCCCCAGGAGGTCCTGCTGTTTACCGGATCGGTGCGGGAGAACATGGTCTGGGGCAAGCCGGATGCCACCCAGGAGGAGATTGAACGGGCAGCTGCAGCCGCGCAAATACATGATACGGTAAAAGAATTACCGCATGGCTATGACACCATGCTGGGACAGCGGGGAGTCAATCTCTCCGGGGGGCAGAAGCAGCGGCTGACGATTGCCAGAGCGCTGGTTAGAAAACCCGCGGTTCTAATTCTGGATGACAGCACCAGTGCACTGGATGCGGTTACCGAAGGCCGGCTGCTGGCAGAACTGAAAAACATGTCCTGCACCACATTTCTTATTACGCAAAAAATCAGCTCGACCGTCTCTGCTGACCTTATCTTACTGCTGGATGAAGGCCGACTGATTGCGAAGGGGACGCATGATGAGCTGATGAAGGATTCGGAGCTGTACCGGAAGATCAATGAATCCCAAGACAGGGAGGTGGCGCAGCATGTTCAAAGCTTTACTTGACCCTTTTCGCCACCCGAAGCTGAGTGTCGGACTTGGTGATGCGGCAAGCTTCGGTTCGCCGGGAGGACGTAAACCAAAGGCAAAAGCCAAGAACTGGTCGGCCACACTACAGAGAATCTGGAGCTACCTGGCGAAACGCAAGGCCAAGCTCGCGCTTGTACTGGTGATGGTGTTTCTCAGCTCCGGACTTGCTCTGCTCGGACCTTATTTGATCAGCAGAGCGGTGGACCACTATCTGGAAGGAAATGGAGGCAGAACCTGGGGATTCTTCCTAATCACGCTTGCCGCCGTATATCTGTTCAATTCCTTGACCTCCTGGCTGCAGAACATCTGGATGATCGAGATTGCCCAGGAGACCGTATTCCGGATGCGTACCGATCTGTTCGCCCATCTGCACCGGTTGCCGATTCCGTTCTTCAACCGCAGGCAGCAGGGTGAAATTATGAGCCGTCTGACCAATGATATTGAGAATATTAGTTCCACGTTGAACAGCTCGGCGATTCAGATTTTCTCAAGCGTGCTGACACTGCTCGGCACGGTGGGTGTGATGCTGTGGCTAAGCCCGTTGCTCACGTTGCTGACCTTCATCGTAGTACCGCTGATGATCCTGGGCATGCGCTGGATTACACGGCGGACCGGTCCGCTGTTCAAGGAACGCCAGCGCAATATGGGCGAGCTTAACGGGTTTATTGAGGAGACGTTGTCGGGGCAGAGAATCATCAAGGCTTTTTCGCAGGAGGAGCGGGTCATTGCGGGCTTTCGTGAGCGCAATACGCGGATTATGCTGTCGGGCTACTGGGCTCAGGCGATTTCGGGCTTTATTCCCAAGCTGATGAACGGCCTGAACAATCTGAGCTTTGCCATTGTAGCCGGAGTCGGCGGTCTGCTGGCTATCCGGGATTTAGTTACCGTAGGCGTTATTATCGCATTCGTGGAATACACGCGCCAATTCACGCGGCCGCTGAATGATCTGGCGAACCAGTGGAACACGCTGCTGTCGGCGATTGCCGGTGCAGAACGGGTATTTGAGGTGCTGGATGAAGGAGCCGAAGCCAAGGATGAAGGAACAGCGGGAGCGCTGGATCACGTGGAGGGTGCGGTGAAATTCTCCGGAGTGTCCTTCTCGTATGATGACGGAACCGATACGCTGCAGGATATCAGCTTCGAGGCCAAGCCCGGCGAGATGATTGCACTAGTTGGGCCAACCGGGGCAGGTAAAACCACGTTGATCGGCTTGCTGTCCCGCTTCTATGATCCTGACAAGGGCAGCATTACGCTGGATGGCAGGGACCTGTCTTCGATCCGCCGTGAGAGCTTGCGCAGCCACATGGCCTTTGTGCTGCAGGATTCTTTCTTGTTCAAGGGAACGATCCGTGATAATATCCGCTACGGCCGGCTGGATGCCAGTGACGAGGAAGTGGAGGAAGCGGCGAAGCTGGCGAATGCCCATTCTTTTATTATGCGGATGAAAGGCGGCTACGAACGGATGCTGTCTGTGGACGGCACAGGGATCAGCCAGGGACAAAAGCAGCTGCTGGCTATAGCCCGAGCGATTCTTGCCAATCCGTCCATGCTGGTGCTGGATGAAGCGACAAGCAGCATCGACACTGTAACGGAGATCAAGATCCAGGAGGGACTGCAGGCGCTGATGAAAGGCCGGACCAGCTTCGTGATCGCCCACCGTCTGGGGACGATCCGTGCGGCAGACCGTATTCTGGTGCTTCAGGGCGGACGGATTCTGCAGCAGGGGGCGCATAAAGAACTGCTGCAGGAGGGCGGATTGTACAGTGAGCTGGTACGGGGGACTTCGGATTCAGCGACGGGGTAGGTTATAAAAAAAAGGCAGTCCGAAATTCTTCGGAACTGCCTTTGCTGTCTATAAGGGGAACGGCTATGCTAGTCTCGCCTGTGATTACTATCGCTTAGCTGGAGGCATCCGGTGAGGGGGGCTGCTGGGTCTTTTGCTTCTCCTTGAAACGGGGACCGACGTAATTGCGCTTCCGGTCACGGGTCAGAATCCAGCCGCCGAGGAAGCTCATTCCGGCCAGGAACAGCAGCAGCCCTCCGCCAAAATGAAGCCAGGCAAAAACAGGAGTTGCGTTATCGTCGCCATGCATGGAAATATAGTTGAAAATATCGTCTTTCATCATCAGGAAGCCTGTCATCGCGAGGAGGCCGGGAATCACCAGAATCAGGATGGCAATGAAGCGTGTGGTGAGCAGTTTCATGATTTCCTCCTTTTCCACTTGTATCCCATTGAATTCACCCATATGATAACGCTTCAACGGGTAAAAGTCCATGTATATATGACGTTTGTAAGCTTTGTTATGGGGATAAAAGAGAGTACAATGTAATAGGTTAATTTAGAACTTACGAGTGATGAATGGAGGATACATATATGACGATTTCATGTGACGTGGCCATTCTTGGCGGAGGTACCGGAGGTTATGTGGCGGCGATCCGCGCAGCTCAGCTCGGGAAATCTGTCGTTGTCATTGAAATGGACAAACTGGGCGGAACCTGTCTGCACCGCGGCTGCATTCCAAGCAAATCGCTGCTGCGCAGTGCCGAGGTATACGCTGAAATACAAGAGAGTGAGAGTTATGGCATCGAGACTGCGGGGGTGCAGCTGGTATTCCCGAAGGTGCAGGCCCGCAAGGAAGCTGTGGTCGAGCAGTTGCATCAGGGTGTGCAGTTTTTGATGCGTAAAAATAAAATCCAGGTGCTGAAGGGAAAAGGACGCATTATTGGCCCTTCGATTTTCTCTCCGCGCAGCGGGGCCGTGGCAGTGGAGCTGGAGAATGGCGAGATGGAGACTGTGGTTTCCGGCAATCTCATTGTGGCAACCGGCTCGCGTCCACGCGTGCTGCCCGGTCTGAAGCCGGACGGCAAGGTTATACTGAGCAGCGAAGAAGCGTTGACACTGGAAGAACTGCCAGCCTCGATCATTATTGTGGGCGGCGGAGTCATCGGTGTGGAATGGGCTTCGATGCTGGCTGATTTTGGCGTGCAGGTCACTGTGGTCGAAGCGGCCGGACAATTGCTGCCTCTCGAAGACGAGGAGATCGCCCGCGAACTGCTGCGGCTGTTGAAGAAACGCGGCGTGAAGGTGCTAACCGGGACTACTGTAGATGCTGAGACCTGTGTAATTTCAGAATCGGGAGTTACTATTGAAGCCCGTAAGGGTGAACAGAGCCAGACCCTGACTGCGGAGAAGCTCCTGGTATCTGTAGGCAGAGTAGCTAATATTGAGAATATTGGTATGGAGAATACTGATATCCATTTTGATAAAGGTGTAATTGAAGTTAATGCCAACATGCAGACTAATGAACCGCATATCTATGCGATTGGCGATTGCATCGGCGGACTCCAGCTGGCCCATGCTGCAAGTCATGAGGGAATACGTGCAGTGAATCATTTGGCGGGGGAGAAGCTTCATCCCTATCACCCGCACCTGGTTCCGCGCTGTGTCTACACGCGTCCTGAAGTGGCGAGCGTAGGGTATACGGAAAAAGAGGCCAAGGCGATTGGAGCGGATGTGGTCACTGGTAAGTTCCCGTTTTCGGCCATTGGAAAAGCGATTGTCTACGGGATGAAGGACGGTTTCGTCAAAGTCGTTGCCGACCGGAGCAGCGGAGATATTCTCGGTGTGCAGATGATCGGTCCCCATGTTACGGATCTAATCGGGGAAGCGGCACTGGCACAGCTGCTGGATGCCACACCTTGGGAAGTCGGGGAAGCGATTCATGCCCATCCTACACTTTCCGAGATCATTGGCGAAGCTATGCTCGCTGTGGATGGAAGAGCAATCGGATTCTAAGAAACGATGAATGCCCCCACGGGAATGCCGGGCGGAGCTGAAGGCGCCATATGCGTCAAAACAGCTCCAAACCGGCTTTTCGTGGCTTTTCTTTTTAGAGGAAAAGGGATTATAATGGACTGGAGTACGATTTAGTACCTGGTTTTAAGATCAGGCACAGATTAGCTTGAGTGTATGCCGCTTGATGCAAGTTGTACGAAGAAAATCAAGGAAGCATCGCTTAACAAACTTTTAGGAGGTACCTCATATGGAATCCCAAGGTACTGTAGAAACCGTTAACAGACATAAGCCGCTTGGACTCAGTGACGGCCAGGTCATCGATATGTACAGATATATGCAGCTCGGGCGGAAGTACGATGAACGCAGCCTGCTGCTTCAGCGCGCCGGGAAGATTAACTTTCATGTCTCCGGGATCGGCCAGGAGGCGGCCCAGGTAGCAGCAGCTTTTGCGCTGGACCGGGAGAATGACTATTTTTTACCTTATTACCGTGACTATGCCTTTGTGCTGACTGTGGGTATGACAACGCGTGAACTGATGCTGTCTGTGTTCGCCAAAGCCGAAGACCCTAATAGCGGAGGCCGGCAGATGCCGGGCCATTTCGGAAGTAAACGCCTGCGGATTGTGACCGGATCAAGTCCGGTGACCACACAGGTGCCGCATGCCGTGGGCTTTGCCCTGGCAGCCAAAATGCAGAAGAAGAAATTCGTTTCGTTTGTCACCTTCGGGGAAGGCTCCAGCAACCAGGGGGATTTCCATGAAGCGTGCAATTTCGCCGGGGTGAATAAGCTGCCGGTCATCATTTTTTGCCAGAACAACCAGTATGCAATTTCGGTTCCGGCCCACAAGCAGCTTGGGGGTAAAGTCAGCGACCGTGCACTGGGCTACGGCTTCCCGGGTATCCAGGTAGACGGCAATGATCCGCTGGAGGTGTACCGCGTGGTGAAGGAAGCGCGTGAGCGTGCGCTAGCCGGTGAAGGCCCGACCCTGATTGAGGCGATGATGTACCGCTTATCTCCGCACTCCACCTCGGATAATGATCTGGCTTACCGGACGAAGGAGGAAGTGGATGCCAACTGGAAAAAAGACGGCATTGCCGCCTTCCGCACCTACTTGATTGAACTTGGACTCTGGAGTGACGAGCAGGAACGTGATCTGGCTGCAGAATACAATCTGGAGCTGAAGGCAGCCATTGAATACGCTGAAAATGCGCCGTTTCCGAAACCGGAAGATACGCTGCTGCATGTATACAGTGAATCTGACCTCAAGGGAGGAGCCTAACCCATGGCGATTATGGAATATATCGATGCCATCCGGCTGGCAATGAAGGAAGAACTGGAGCGCGATGAATCGGTGTTCGTGCTCGGCGAGGATGTCGGCGTTAAGGGTGGAGTCTTTACCACCACCAAAGGGCTGCAGGAGCAGTTCGGGGAAGAACGCGTCATGGATACACCACTGGCAGAATCTGCCATAGCCGGTGTGGCTATCGGTGCAGCGATGTACGGGATGAAGCCGATTGCTGAAATGCAGTATTCTGACTTCATGCTTCCGGCGACTAACCAGATCATCAGCGAAGCTGCCAAAATCCGCTACCGCTCCAATAACGACTGGAGCTGTCCGGTGGTGATCCGTGCTCCCATTGGCGGGGGGATCTTCGGCGGACTGTACCATTCGCAATGCCCGGAATCGATTTTCTTCGGGACGCCAGGGCTTAAGATAGTAGCACCGTACTCGGCGTATGACGCCAAAGGGCTGTTGAAGGCAGCTGTGCGTGATCCTGATCCGGTCCTCTTCTTCGAGAACAAAAAGTGCTATAAGCTGATTAAGGAAGATGTGCCGGAAGGGGATTACACCGTTCCGATCGGTGAAGCAAATCTGCTGCGTGAAGGCAGCGATATTACAGTAATCGGGTACAGTCTGCCGCTGCATTTTGCCATGCAGGCTGCGGAAGAGCTGGAGCGCGAGGAAGGCATTACCGCGCATATCCTTGATCTGCGCACCTTGCAGCCGCTGGACCGCGAGGCCATTATTGCCGCTGCCCGCCAGACCGGGAAGGTCCTGATTGTTCACGAGGACAACAAGACCGGTGGCATCGGCGGAGAAGTGGCGGCAATTATCGCAGAACACTGCCTGTTCGAACTGGATGCGCCGATCTTCCGTCTCTGCGGACCGGACGTGCCGGCGATGCCCATCAGCCCGCCGATGGAGAAGTTCTTTATGCTGAGCAAGGATAAAGTGAAAGCGGAAATGCTGCGCCTTGCGCAGTACTAAGTTTCAAACCAGTTAGACCGAGCTTGAAGGGGCAGTCATCGTTAGTGGAAAAAGTATCATGAATTGGACTCATTCAGCTTATGGAATAACCCAAGTGGGAAAAAGTACCACTAATCCGGCTGAAAAACCCTGTATGTAATGAATAGGTATGATTTAAGTGTACAAAATCCCACTAAAACCTTATCGAGTCAGGTTTACAGCAAATTAGTTTTACTTTCTTTTTCCACTTAATATAGAGTGAACTTAAGAATCTAACCTGGTTTCTTGTTGAATCTTATAGTTCTCAGAGAATTCGCCGAGTTTTGTACGAAGAACTATCTGTAAGCATATGCTTACAAAACTTAAGCGAATGCTTCCGAAGTGAGTTTTGTACGAAGGACTATCTGTAAGCTTATGCTTACAAAACTTTAAGGAGTGACATTATGTCTGACAACACAATGCTGACCGATGTGATTATGCCGCAGCTGGCGGAGTCGCTGGTGTCGGCGACGATCGGTAAATGGCTGAAGCAGCCAGGGGATTCCATCGAGCAGTACGAACCGCTCTGTGATCTGATTACGGATAAAGTCAATGCGGAGTTGCCTGCCACCGTAGATGGCACACTGGTGGAGCTGCTGGCGGAAGAAGGACAGACCGTGAGCGTAGGAGAGGTGATTGCACGCATAGCCGTAGCTGCACCTGCCGCATCAAGCGCACCGGCTGCTCCAGCGGCCGCTCCTACTGCGAATGCTGCGCCGCAAGCGCAATCCGTGACCCGTCCGGCGCCCAATCAAGCGCCAGCAGCGGGCAGACCACCGGTGCCGGCTGCTGCGTTTGACGCATCCGCACCGATGCGCTCCCGGTATTCACCGGCGGTGCAGACCCTTGCCGCGGAGCACGGCATTGATCTCACGGCGGTGCCGGGGACCGGCCTTGGCGGCCGCATTACGCGCAAGGACGTGCTGACGTTCCTTGATAACGGCGGCGCATCCGCCGCTGGCTTGTCTGTTACCCCAGCAGCCTCTGCTGGACAGCAGGCACCGGAAGTTTCGCAGCAGCCTGCGATCCAGGGGATTCATGAAGAAGTACAGGATGCAATGGTACCAGTCCGCCATTCAGGGCTTCATCTAAGTGAAACACCGCGTATTCCTACAATTGAGGTAGAGGGGGGACGGGGCAGCAGTTCGGAGTATCTGATCGACGTAACCCCAATCCGCAACACGATTGCAACAAGAATGCGTCAGAGTGTCTCCGAGATTCCGCATGCCTGGACGATGATCGAAGTGGATGTGACCAATCTGGTCATGCTGCGTAACAAGCTGAAGGATGAGTTCAAACGCAAAGAAGGTATTAACCTGACTTATCTGGCCTTCTTGATGAAAGCTGTCGTAAGTGCCATTAAGGATTACCCGATCATGAACTCGGTATGGGCTGTTGATAAAATTATCGTCAAACGCGACATCAACATCTCGCTGGCTGTCGGTACTGAGGATTCAGTGATGACGCCGGTTATCAAAAAAGCCGATCAGAAGAATGTTGCGGGACTTGCCCGCGAAATCGACGAGCTGGCTATGAAGACCCGTGAAGGCAAGCTGCGTCTGGAGGATATGCAGGGCGGCACATTTACAGTGAACAATACCGGTTCATTCGGCTCGATTCTGTCCTATCCGATCATCAATTACCCGCAGGCAGCTATACTTACCTTCGAATCCATTGTGAAAAAACCTGTTGTGATCAACGATATGATCGCCGTTCGTTCCATGGCTAATATCTGTCTGTCACTGGATCACCGGATTCTGGACGGCGTTATTTCTGGACGGTTCCTGCAGCGTGTCAAGGAGAATGTGGAGGGCTATACACCGGATACGAAGGTGTATTAATGAATGGTATAACCCTGTAACAGGAGACTGTAATACAAAGGGGACCTGAGAGCATGAGCAGCACGGATCTAAGCTTACTGGAAGTTTCATATCTTCCGCTGATGGAATACGGGGCGGCCTGGGAGCTGCAAAAGGAGGCTGTTCAGGCAATTGATGCCGGTACAGGGCCGGAGCGGCTGATTCTTTTGCAGCATCCGCCAACCTATACCATCGGCTCCCAGCATCATCCTGAACATCTTCTCCTCAGTGCCGAACAGCTTAAGCAAAAAGGCATTTCGCTGTTTGAAATCGACCGGGGAGGAGATATTACATATCATGGTCCCGGCCAGCTGGTTGGATACCCGCTGCTGAAGCTTGGGGTGGATGGCAAGGTGGATTTGCACGGCTATCTGCGCCGTCTGGAGTCTGTAATTATTGATTTTTTGGCTTCTTACGGCATTGAAGGCAGCCGCAAACCGGAATATACGGGTGTGTGGGTTGGCGATGAGAAAATCTGTGCCATTGGAGTCAAATTCAATAAAAGCAAATTCCGCAAAGGCTTTATCACCAGCCACGGGTTCGCGTTCAATATTACAGCGGGAATCGGGGAACAGGGATTTCAGGGGATCATTCCTTGCGGGATTACCGAGTATGGAGTCACCTCACTGGAGGAATGCGCCGGGCGTCCGTTTGAACTCCGGGAGGTAGCCGGAGAATTGATTCCTTATTTCCTGAAGTATTTTCCTTATGAGATGTCTGATGCCGTACTTCTGGCGGATTCGATGCAGATCGATTAAGCCGAGCATTCTCAGGTACGCTCAAGTCAAATAGCGCCCGGAGCATCCGGACGCTATTATTAACGGGCCAAGGGGATGATCAGCCGGCCAGGAAGGGCTCAAGGACGAAGAGTACGGTAGAGGCGATCATGGCGATCAGCATAACATAGATAACGATGCGGAACCATTTTTGACGTTGCATGAGTGACTCCTTTGAAATTAGTTTAAGTGAAAAGCGTATGGAATGTTTAACACAATAATGCTATTGTAACGTATCCGTGAAAGAGAGGGAAGTCCAATGATCTCACAAGACCGCTTGATTCAGGAATTCATGGAGCTTGTCCGTGTAGATAGTGAAACAGGAAACGAACGGCAGATTGCCGATGTGCTCACAGAAAAATTCAGCGCCCTGGGCCTTACCGCCATTGAAGATGATTCCAAAGAACGCACGGGTCATGGAGCAGGCAATTTGTTCGTGACTTGGCCAGCCGAGGAGGGGGCTTCAGCACCTAAGATGCTGTTCACCTGCCATATGGATACCGTGGTTCCCGGTAAAAAAATCAAGCCTTCCCTGGGCGCAGACGGCTGGATTACCAGCGACGGCAGTACAATTCTTGGCTCGGATGACAAGGCTGGACTCGCTGCTGTGTTCGAAGCCATTCGCGTGATTCAGGAGCAAAAACTGCCTCATGGACAGATTCAGTTTGTCATTACCGCAGGTGAAGAGTCAGGGCTGCTGGGTGCCCGGAACATGGACCCGAGCCATTTGGATGCCGAGTTCGGCTTTGCTCTGGACTCCAACGGTGAAGTGGGAGCGATAGCAGTCGCTGCACCGACCCAGGCGAAGGTGACCATGCAGATTTTTGGCAAATCCGCTCATGCTGGCGTGAATCCGGAGGATGGAATCAGCGCGATTCAAGTCGCCAGCAAAGCTATCTCGGCGATGAAGCTTGGACGCATCGACAATGAGACAACAGCCAATATCGGCAAATTTGCCGGAGGCGGCCCAACAAATGTGGTCTGTGACCATGTGCAGCTGGATGCCGAAGCGCGCAGTATTGTGCAGGAAAAGGTAGAGCGGCAGATTGCTTCCATGCGTGAAGCGCTGGAGACTACGGCCCGCGAATACGGTGCGGAAAGTGAGTTCCGCAGTGAAATTATCTATCCGGCATTCAGCTTCAATGAGCATGATCCGGTAGTGAAGCTGGCGGAACGTGCGATTACTTCACTTGGGCTGTCCCCAAGATTGTTCGCGTCGGGCGGCGGCAGCGATGCCAATGTGTTCAACGGATTGAAGGTTCCAACGGTAAACCTGGCGGTCGGCTATCAAAATATCCATACGACCAAAGAGCGGATCAAAGCCGAGGATATCGCGAAGGTGGCCGAACTCGTTGTTGCTATTGTGAAGGAAAGTGTAAAAGGCTGATCCAGCCACGGGCAGCTTAGGTTGCTGCATGACATACATGAAGGAGCTGTCTCCGGTCCATCCCCGGGAACAGCTCCTTATGTTTACTCACCCTGATGAACACCAAGAGATTATCCGGCCTTGTTCGCATTATGGTTCCGTTCTTCGGAATGCAGCAGCAGGATATAGGCCAGCGGCATATCACGTCCATATTGCTGTATCCACCCGGCTATCACAGCCTTAATTTGCTCCGGTCTGCCTACCATTGCGACGGCGGATGAGCTTGTATGGACAAGGATATCATTCATGCCTGCATTCCTTCTTCCCTCTTAAGTTTGCTATAATACACCCTATGCAGATTGAAGCCAAAGGAGACCATTAACCTATGAAAAATGATGAAATCAAACGCAATCCCGCACTGGACGAAGAAACTTTATCCACACAGCCGATTTTTGAAGGTAAAATCATTTCGCTGCAGGTGGATACTGTCAAGCTGCCTGATGGCAATACCGCAACGCGCGAGGTCGTGAAGCATCCGGGGGCTGTAGCCGTACTGGCGCTGAATAAGGGTAAAATGCTGGTGGTTGAGCAGTACCGTCAGCCGATGCACCGCACCGAGGTGGAAATTCCAGCAGGCAAGCTGGATATAGGTGAAGATCCGCTGGTGGCAGCCGGGCGGGAGCTTCAGGAAGAAACGGGTTTTCATAGCGGTGAGCTAAAGCTGCTGAAGTCGTTCTATACTTCTCCCGGTTTTGCGGATGAAATCATCCACTTGTATGTCACGGACAATGCCCAGACGGGAGATATGTCGCTGGATGATGATGAGTTTCTGGAGGTCTCGGAGCTGACACTGGAGGAAGCGTATCAATACATCGCGGATGGGCGAATTGCCGACGCCAAAACCATGATGGCCGTCTACGCCTGGCATTTATATACGCTTACAGGCCAATGGCACTAGGAGCTAAGCTTCAAGGCTTTTATTGCGACCTTCATGTGCATATCGGGCGGACATCGGAAGGGCAAGCTGTCAAAATCAGCGGAAGCAGCAGCCTTACTTTTGCTAACATCGCCAAAGAGGCGGCGCAGCGCAAAGGAATGGAGCTGATCGGCATTATCGACAGCCATGCGCCGGGAGTTCAGGCGGATATCCGTACACTGCTGGCCTCAGGTGAGATGAGCGAAGCAGAAGGAGGCGGGATCGCTTACCAGGGAACGACGATTGTACTGGGAACGGAAATCGAAATCCGTGAGCCCGGGCGTAAAGAGTGTCATGTCCTGGCTTTCCTGCCGGATCTTACGGCGATGGAGGCATTCAGCAACTGGATGAGCAAGCATATGCGCAACATTAACCTGAGCTCCCAGCGGCTGTATGTTTCGGCCCGGCAGCTGCAGGATGAGATCTGCTGGCGGGGCGGGATACTCATTCCGGCACATATTTTCACCCCCCATAAAGGACTGTATGGGTGTGCCGCTGAACGAATGGCCGAACTATTTGACCTGGAGAGGATTGCTGCGGTGGAGCTAGGGCTGAGCGCCGATTCGGGAATGGCAGGTTATATATCCGAGCTTGACCCTTACACCTTCCTGACCAACTCCGATGCCCATTCACTTGGTAAAATCGGCCGCGAGTATAATGTGATTGAGATGGAAAAGCCCTCTTTCGCTGAGTTGCGGCTCGCGCTGGCGCGTCAGGAAGGGCGCAGGGTCAGCGCCAACTATGGGTTGAATCCGCGGCTCGGCAAGTATCACCGTACCTATTGTGCGGGCTGTGGCAGTATCGTTGACGAGGCATATGCCAATTCGGAGCGTTGTCCGTATTGCGGTAGCCCAAAGCTGGTGCAAGGTGTGTTAGACCGGATTCTGGCGATTGCAGACCGCGAAGAGCCTTTAATTCCTCCACATCGGCCAGCGTACCATTATCAGGTGCCGCTGGAGTTTATTCCGGGGCTGGGCAAGCGCAAGCTGGAGCTGTTGCTGCAGGCTTTTGGCACCGAGATGAGAATCCTGCACTCTGCCGGTGAGGCGGAATTGGCCGCTGTTGCCGGAGCAGATCTGGCATCGCAGATTGTGAGAGCCCGTTCCGGCACGCTTGCGCTGTCGTCGGGCGGCGGAGGGACCTACGGCAAGGTAGTGAAAAGCTAACGGCAGCGGACAAGTCATAGAGTGGGACGTTTCTTCATATGGTGTAACATATGACCGGAAAGGAGAACGTCCCGATGCGCAGTTTACGGCTGATGATGAAGGAACAGACGCCCCTTTATATTTTTGTCGCGGTATTGTTTTTGGTTGGGGTCGTTTTCGGGGCTTTGATTGTGAGTGCACTGACGCTGGATCAGCAGCAGGAGCTTGGGGATTACCTGGGGAATTTCTTCGTCACCGTCGATCAGCAGGGGCTCCCGGCAGCACCGGATTCTTACTGGGACATTGCTGCTCTGAATCTGAAATGGATCGGCCTGATCTGGATTCTCGGATTGTCTGTAATCGGACTGCCCGGCATACTGATTCTTGATTTTCTCAAAGGTGTGCTGATCGGCTTTACTGTCGGCACTCTGGTTAGCGAGTATTCCTGGCATGGCATGCTGTTCGCGCTGGTCTCGGTTGCGCCGCATAATCTCGTGCTGATTCCGGTACTGCTGGTAGGCAGCGCGGCAGCGATTGCTTTTTCCCTGCTGATGATCCGCAGCCGGGTGCTGGGTCAGCGGCGCTCTCCGGTAACCCGGCCATTCGCCATGTACACCCTGCTTTCCCTTGGACTGGCGGTGCTGGTGTTGGGCGTCTCCGGTTTTGAAGCCTGGGTGACGCCATCGATGATGCGCTGGGTGACGCCGATGCTTGTTAGTAATGCCTGAAAACACTGGCGTATTGCGAGTTGAGGTGTTTATCTGATTAACAAAAATCACGCAAAAATCACATTTCCGGCGATTTCTTAGGATTAATGATGTTATCAAAGTGTATCTTCACTTTATTCGATGCATCACTGGTCATGGCAGCTGTAACGTGTGTATAAATTTTTAACGTGGTTTTTGAATCATCGTGTCCTACCCGCTGCATGATAACCGCTAGGTCAACCTTTGCCTCAGCGAGCATACTGATGTGTGTGTGTCGAAATATATAGGGTGTAGCATGTTTAGTAATAGTTGTCCGTTTCAGTAATCGATCCATACGATTAAGGGTCTGCCGTTCGGACGAGAAAACATATATTTTTCATCATAGAAATCGTCGTTCACTTGCTTATAGCGCTTTTGGCGTTCTTCTTGGTCTGCTTTATATGCCTTTAGCATCTTAATAATTACATCATCCAAATCAAAATTTCGTATTGCAGCATTTGTTTTGGGTGGTGTGATTTCAATCTTGTACATATTGCTTTCGGGACTGTATAGCGTTTTGCTAATACGTAACATCCCTGTGCTAAAATTGAGGTCTGACCACTTCAATGCACACAACTCACCAGGACGAAGGCCCGAGTAAATTAGCAAATAGAAGGCTTCTGAATCACCGTACAATCCTCTTTTACGCACCTCTGCTAAAAACTCCTGAATTTCATTCTTCTCCAGAAATTTCTCGGTGATCAAACTGTTTTCAATATCATCCACTGTCTGTACACGTTGTGGTATTTTTGCGCCTTTACACGGATTATCATCTCGTAGATTATTTAGGATTGCCCATTCGAAGATCATATTCGCACAAACGTGTATGCTTTTCAAATAAGATTTTGAGTATCCTTCATCAAACAGATCGTTTAGTATTTTTTTATATTGCCGATGTGTAACTTGATCAATGTTGATCTTAGAAATATGTTTTTCCAGCACTTTCAATGTTTTTGTTCTTAGACGAATGGAGCTTGACTTAACTTCGGTTCTGGAGTAGTCTGCAAGCCATTCCTGGGCAGCATCACTGAAAGATGTCTGTTTGCCTTTCGTAGATCCAAGCCGCTGTTCAGCGCGTTCACAGCTTCTTGAGCGGCGTCAATGGCTTCCTGCTTGGTATCTCGAACTCTTGGTATTTGACGGCGAACACCAGTGACTGGATCGGGCGGCCCCTCCATGACACACCGCCATTTATAGCCTTGTTTGTTTTTAGCAGGAATCTTCTTGATACTGGCCATCCTAAGCTCCTCCTCGGTGGCGGGTAGTTTTGTGATTTTGTATGAGGCGACATTTAAAAATTAATAGCATCGTCAACCGCCTCCATAGGCAGAATCAGCCGTGTCACGCCTTTGCCATGCCGCCAGGCAACGCGGGATAAATTGATCGTCACATACCCTCTACGATTGGGAGGAAGAGAGATGTCCCCGGGTAGGACAGTAGCATCATGTCTGGATCGGTAGAAGGAAGAGTTATGAAGCTTATAGTTTCGTTCCACATTAAGAATCAATGGCTCGTTCCAATTGAACCCTTGACGCTGTTCGATTACCAAGGCTTCCGGACGGGAGAAATCGTCTAAACCATACAATGAACGAATACGAGGCTGCTGAAGGTAATCGAGGCCTGAAACAGGGGATTCGTGAATGGTTGCTTCTAGACTAGATGGAGACTGACTGGCATATGTAAAGGTCGACATGAATTTTGACTCGGTTATTCGATCTTCAACTTGATTGAGGCGTAGTTTAGCAAAATTTAGATATACTTGGAATTCAGTGACCAGTAGGCTTAATACTTCAATTCTGTTCACGGGGAGTTGCATCTGTTCAAGCATAAAGAATGGAATCATTGCATAAAGCGCAAATTGATTCGCATCGTTCTCTTGGGCTTCTCGAAACAACTCGGGCATCCAGCGTTGATCGCCGGAGTGACGGATGACATGACAAAGTTCATGGAAAAAGACCTTTCGCTGCTCTATGTAGTCATCGCGCCTGTCGATAAAGATGACTTTATCCTCATTTTCGCTAAAGGGGCTATTGTCGTAATAAACGATATCTACTCCAAAGATCATTGCGACCTTATCCATATCAAGATCCATAGGTGTGAAAATACCATTTAACCGGTATTGTTACTCAATCCATTGTTCCAGTGGAGTTTTAAAGTAGTTGGAAAAATTCATGTAATTACCTCCGATGCACGTACATATGTTCTATTTTAATGTGAAAAGAAAAGACGTTCCCCTTATAAACTCCGTGATGGCAATAAACAAGCAGCAGTTTTGGAGAAAAATGAAATCAACCGGCTCTCTGTTCAGGCAGATATCCGGATCACAGATTTTGAACGGAATTGGATGCTTGAACATTATCCAAAGCTTAAGCATAAACGTGGAGCTGCAGCAGCAGCTCTTGGCTGTGACCGGCGGCGAGTGTGCCAGTTGGCCATAGCGCTGAAGCTGGATCAAAAGAATGTTTCATCCGGATAGAGGGGGTGCAGTCATGACAAACAAACCACTAACAAATTGGCAGGCAAAGACACTTGAACTTATAAAGAAATTTATTGATCAACGGGGCTATGCACCATCAGTTACTGAGGTGGCTGATCTCTTGAAGATAAAGTCGCGCTCTACGGCGCATTCATTAGTTAAGCAATTAGTGAATAAAGGGTACCTGGTGAAAACCGATCATGAGGTCAGGACGCTCTGCGGGTTGTGGGGCAGAAGGAAAGTGATTCGCTCGAGTCATATGAAGCTTTGCGTGAAGACAATGTGCGGTTACTGCAGGAGAATGCAGAGCTGCGGGAAAAGCTTGCGGGTTGTGCAAATCAATAATATACAAAGACCCCCATATCCTTTGGTCGGGCAGGGGTCCAATCTCTTACTTTCATTCGAATTATACCACGAGTGAGGGGATTATCATGGGGAAAAGCGACAAATTAGCAATCCAACTGGCTTTTGACATCCTCCCGATCGACGAAACAGAGACCCGTCGCCGGGTGGAGGAATATTTGGAGGTGGTCCGTATATACCGGCAGATTGGCTTCGTGCGGCGCCAGGCAGCGCTCACTGCCAGCCCGGAGCCGCGGTATCACGGATCTACCAATGCAATTAGCCGGACGACGGAGAATATAGCGGTATGGAACACGGATAGAGAAGTGGAATTGGAGAGGCAGTCAATGCTGCTGGATCTGGCAATGGGGCGGCTTAAAAAGGCTGAGTGAGAAATCATACAGCTGCGTTACCTGGAGCATGAAGACGAGTATGATTCGATACTGTGCGGTGAGCTGGGGATGAGTGAGCGGAAGTATCGGCGTGTGAAATCGAGAGCAATTTATATTTTGGCGTGTGCTCTAGGGTTAGAGGTTCTATTGAAGGAAATTTAACCCAGGGATTTAAAGGTATTAGATTATTAATGGCGAATTTTACATTGAATATTAAGGTTTTATTCTTACATTCGGATATATAGTGAAAGGAATGGATAAAAAA
>NZ_LVWH01000082.1:0-2605 GCF_001909045.1 Paenibacillus sp. P3E
CTTTTATCAAGTATAACATAGAACATGTGAAATTATATACAATTCACCCGCAACTTACTAAAAGTAAAAAAAGCCTAGCAGGGCAGGCAGCATTGCCGTTGCTGTAGCTCAAAGTTCAGTTTATGCGAAAACGCTTACAAAACTGCGAAATATGCAGCTTTACTTAGATTTAGGAAGACCAGGAATGGGAATCACCGTATATCGGGAAATAGGCGAATAAATACAATTCTATGAAGTTTTAAATTATACCAATAATGCGCTAGAATAAAGGCATCACCACAGGAACCACAAAAGCAAACGTCAGTGGTTACCAGGGTGACTGTCTCATTCCTAAATTTAGCAATGAATGTAGGAGAGGAGAGAATCCAATGTACTAAGTTAGCGAAGCATGCCGGAATCGGCTGCGGGTAGAGAGGTGGATGTGACAACATCTTTCGGCAGACCGTGGGGATGCGGGAAACCACAGCAAATCTTTATTGAAGGAAAAAGCTGTTCATTCAAGCAAGAGTGATCTTGCGGAAGAAAGAGCGTGATTCCACCAGAAAAGGTTAGCGAAGCGTACGGATACGATGTTCACAGCAGGGAAAACGCCAGTGAAAACGTTTTTCGTGAAATCGTGTACGTGGGAATTCACCCCATATGCAGGACATGGATTATAACTCCGGACAGGAGAGAACGGGTAATACGGTAATTTGAATATGAGAACAATCACCATGTCAGGGATATGGCTTGTTGTTACTTGGAGGAAATGATTGAAGTGCATACAGGAGTTAACACATAAGTCCCCGTTACCTTGCTATAAGGTGAACGGGGATTTATGCGTTCCTATGAATTTAGTATTGAATAAGCAGAGGCGCAATGTGTTCACGGAATACATCAACAGGCGGGTTGTTTTTGCCGCGTTTGTTGTCTTGGGTCAGAACCACGACAGCCTCAATCTCCGGAAGTACATATACATACTGTCCAGCGTATCCCCGGGCGTAATAATAATCCATGGCAGTTGGCAGACCTCCGTCTGTAGCAGTTAACGGAAAAGAGTCAGTCCACCAATGCCAGCCATACCCGCCGCGGCGGGGAGGTTCGGCAAGGATTACTGGTGCCGTTGAACGCGCTACCCATTTACGAGAAATAACCTGCTTCTTCTCCCATACTCCCCCATGTAAAAAAAGCTCCCCAAATTTCAGCAAGTCGTTTGGCCGTAGCTGAAGCCCGAACCCCCCGGTGTGGATGCCCTGAGGATCCGTTTCCCAGTGATACTTCTCTATGCCAAGAGGTCCGAACAGAAATTGCTCGGCAAACTGTGCCGTTGATATTCCTGAGGCTTGGACCAGAATGGCCGATAACATCTGCGAAATTCCGGAATTGTATTCCATGTGTGTGCCCGGATCATGTGCGAGCGGCTGCTCCAGTACATACTTTACCCAATTTGGGGAGCGGGTCATTTTCGGAAAGGAATTCTGACCGCCAAATTCAGTCCAGCGAAAACCTGCGGACAAGGTTAACAAATGTTCAATCGTGATCTCCTGTTTGCGCTTATCTGTATCCCGGCCCAGCTGCGGGAAAAATTCGGCTGCCTTCGATGAAGACTCCGGGAGCAGTCCTTGATCCATTGCGATGCAGATTAGCGAAGAGAGTATACTTTTGGTACAGGAATTGATCTTGGCAATCTCTGTAGCTGTGCTGTCATTTCTATAATATTCAAATTTTAGTTCGCCCTGGAGGCTGATCAGGCAGCTTCTCAAATGCAAAGGGGCAATAACTGCAGTTAATGTCATCAGATTCATACCGTTCACCCTTTCATAAGGGATATCATACCACCAGTTGATATAATACCCCAATTGGGCTGCGGACAATCTGTAACAACGAAAAAGCTGCCCGGATTGCTCCGGACAGCTTTTTATATTTATAAATCCTGATATACAATATTAATAAGTTCGATCTTCAAGGTCTGGATAGCCTCTTCGCGGGGTAGCATGATGAACTTAGACAAATATTCGATATCTACCGAGAACAGGCTAAGAATATCCTCCATGGATGCTTTGTCTCCATTTTGTGCTTTTTTTACAGTCTCGACGAATTGATGAGATATTCCTTCAGAATTTCTAGTCCCTTCCGCTTCCATTTGCTTACCCCCTGTTGAGTCATATGTAGCTCGATCGCAACCTCGTGCTCTGGCATGCCGTCAATCACTGTTTTTTTTATGATATACCTGCATTTTTCCCAAGGAATCATTTCCAGAAGCTCGTCAACAAACAGCTCCGAAATCACCAGGCTCTCAAAGCTGTTGTCATAGAGCTGATTGTCATACAGCGGTTTGCTCTCTCTTATCAGTTGAATGCGAGTCTTATACTGGATTCTCCAAGCTGAGCGTTTTAACAGTTTTCTGCAGGTTTCAACTAACTCGTCTTCACAGGTACTCATGACTACTCCCCCATGTTCAGTTTTGCACAAAAGATTAACCAGCACAGCCTGTTCCCCCAGGCCCGATCCCTCCATTTGTTAAGCATAGGATAGATCAGCTGATTTATCTCCTCATATAACACGTAGAATATTCCCTAGATTCCACAACTATCAAAAACATAAATTTACATGATTACTATTTTTA
>NZ_LVWH01000083.1:0-2539 GCF_001909045.1 Paenibacillus sp. P3E
TTTATCAATTATCCCAAAAGCTTTATATATGGGATTATTTGAATCTATAATTTCTGTAAATGGAGTGTTAAGATAATTCCTTAAGTTTTGGGTAATATGGCTTGTTTCATGCAATCCTAAATTCATAATCCTTTCGACCTGTTCAGATTCTATTTTGGACTTGTAAAAATCTTCATGATATCCGTGATGTAACTCGAATAACTTAATATCTTCGGGCAGAGGATTCATATACCAATGATAATATCCTCCTCCGAAGATTTTCTTGCCATCTAAAGTAATCCATACTTCACCATACCCATCATGTGCCTCTCGATATCTTGTTTCATGAATATCTATTCTCTTTCTGATTTCTGGAGTAATGAGGGCTCTTATCCTGACTCTAAGTTTAGACCAATCCATACGTATTCGTTCCTTTCATGGTTCTAACCTCCTGTATTTTGCATAACGTGGTTGTATTCACTAACACTCTCTGGCTTAAGGCAGCATAAGCTACCCCATCTCCATAAACACCCTTAGCTACCACGCAGCCCCAGTAAGGATGCTGAAGATCGTTGTTCTGTGATGTAATCTCCATCTATGACACACTTTCAAAATCTATTCATACGTATCGCTGATTCTTATATATCCATTTATTTGTTCCCGGGTCCTTTGAAATATGCCTGATTTATTATTAAAATTCCCTTCTGCTGTTATTATTTTATCCTGTTCTACTCTTAATACCACTCCGATATGATCATTCGGTCCATTCCCCACAATATTATCAAATACGATAAGATCCCCTTGATCTGGGATGAACGATAGCTCACTTATAGGATGATAGAAACCATATAGCTGTCCCCATTCTAACCAAGCTTCCACCCATGCAAAATTACGTGAAACCGGCTCTGGATATCGTACAGGTAACTTCAATCCTGCCTCCGTACAACAATGATATACAAATGCAGCGCACCAATCGAAACCAATATTTGGATTATCTCTTGGAAAATACCTAAGAATGGGTTCCAAATCCGGACCGTATTTATCTTCATTTCCGATCAACGGTCTTGCAGCTAATTCTTCAGCTATTTTAGCCAGAGTCTCTCTTCTGCTCATGGTTTTACCCTCCGTTTGTATATAAGGCTACTAATTTTTCAATGACTGAATGAACTTCTGTTGAATCTTTAATAACAAAAAAATAATCTGTTTCCCCCCTCTGTGGGGTCAGAAATATTGTCTTGTTTGGATTATGCATTTTGTCCGTTTAGCACTTCTACAAAATTTGAGGCCGTTCGAAATATCGCTTTACTACGAGTACTCTTATGGATACGTTCCTCCAGAATGAAATCAGGGAAATCGAAATGGACCAATACGGTTTCAAATCCTTATCATGAAAATAAGTTAGAAGTTTGGAACGAGGTTCGCAGATTATTCAAAAACAAACTTTACCCGTTGATCTCCGCACCACTTTTCTCTGATCTCATCATAGTAAACATCTACATTATTATTTATGATTTCTTTATAAGTGCCAGCTAATTGAGGATAGTTACGTCCAATAAACTTTTCCAAAGTAGGCCCTGTGTTTTTTCCTATTCTAACTTTATCTAAAAATACGGGTATGTCCTTATCCAGAGCATGAATCATTAAATCCACATCTGTTATTCCGGGTAAAATCGGAGTGATAAATACCCAAACCTTAATCCCCATTCTATGTAGCTCATTGGCTGTCTGAATATTGCTCATCAGTGTATAATCATCAACCTTCTTCAACTGTTCCAGGTTGGATAATCCTAACAGCAAAGTGAATTTGTCTCCCATAGGTTTAACCACATCGAGGTCTCTATAAATTAGTTTTGACCCGGCTTTAGTTGTGACCATACACTTCACGTTTAACTTACTTAATTCGATCAAACATTTCCTGGTTAACTGATATTTCCGTTCAATTTCCATATAAGGATCACACTTACTTCCCAAATATACGATATCTTCTTGATTCCAGTGAATAAATTCTTTACCTAAAATATCCGCAATATTGAGTTTAACATTTAAGTTCTTATTCCAATTTTCATCTTCTAGCTGGAAACAATAGGGGCACCCGATTGTACAACCATCATACGGATCAATAATCGGTAATGTTTCTCCGTCAGGGGGATATTCATATGTCATTGCACTACTAACACATATTTCTTTAAGCATTTTCATCCATCTCCATTCGTCCGTTTATGAGACGATGGTACATGAATTCCGAAAAAAAATATAGACTTATAATAACCATTCTGTTATGATGTTGAATAAGGTCTTGAAAAAAATAGTCATACAAACCCTGAGATTCTAATGATCTCAGGGTTTTTTGTTGTCGGTTGATTCGACTAATATTTTCTTGTCCATGATGTCTTATTTTCTCTTTAATTTTATTTCTTGCAATATGCCCATATATTTCTCAAGATCGTATCGAAATTCTAAATCATTGGATATCATTAAACTTTTGAGCTCTGCTAATCCCTGTATAAATTCTTCTGTAAATTCGATAATATTGGTCCATGAAAAAACAAATATATTAGGA
>NZ_LVWH01000084.1:0-2488 GCF_001909045.1 Paenibacillus sp. P3E
GTACGAAAATAAAGATGGTGTACTTACAAAAGTAAAAGAATAAAACTTTTCCTCACTCGGCACACAGTATGCACCTCATATAACCCCATATAAAGATAGGGACACATCCAATTGAAACAGGTGACGACGTCATTCCAAGCAAAGAAGCGTAACATTTATTTAATGGACAGAATTCATTTTACTATGTACATATGTACAAAATACAATGTAATATTTAGTAGATGATATCTTCAATTTAATATATAATTTAAAACATGTTATATATTGTGTCACAAAGGAGGGGGTATTTATTGCGAGCGATTATTATCATATCAAGTGTCCAATAAACGTTCAGAGTAAGTATTCTATCTTAGTATTTAATAGTGAAAACGAACCGTGTGTACCCTTGACAGAGTTTTATTATTCCCAACAGAAAAAGATAAGTGAGAACTCTGCGTTATCGTATTTAATGACTTTGGAAAGATTCTTTTCATGGCTTGCCAAAAGTAGTAATTACCAAGGTGCCCGAGTCATGTGGTCTGATAGTCACTTGGCTATACGAACAGCGATCGAGGATTACTTAGTTTATCAGATGGGCTGTAAATTAAGATCAAAAGAAAATTTCCAATACGTAATAATGACAAAGAAGAGTCCACAGACTATTAATCACTTTTTAGCTGCTATCAAATCATTCTATAAAACTGTATTACAGCTAAAATTATACGAATTTCAAAATCCTTTGGTTGATGCCGATTATAGTATTACCATTGGGAAGGTTAAACCTTCTAGCATGCGTGAGAATAAGCCTCGTCTACCTAAAATAGCTGGAACAGAAATACCATATGAATCTTCGTATCGAAAACAATCAGACTCCTATTTTAAACTGGTAGCAAATGAATGGAAGCCTAATATAATTGCTGACCAAGATCTACCTTATATCCTTTATAGAGCCGGTTCCGATATTGGCTGGTCTCTAAGAGATGAAGTAATAATTAGAATGCTGTTCGAAACTGGTGCTCGAATAAATGAAATACTAGAGTTAACAATTGGAGATTATCGCCAACGGATAAATCTATATGAGATAGCTACCCTAAATAAAGGAAGTGAGAAAAGGAGGATTAAGTTCCTGAGATTTTCTCAAGACACTTTGAAACTATTGATACGATATGTTAATAGTGAGAGAAAGAAATACGCTCATGAAAAACATACTTTCACAAAACTTTCCGATAGTGAAGTGATTTTTCTAACTAGAAGAGGTGATCCATATAACTATAGGGCTTTCTACTCTCATTGGTCTAAAATCATTATTCAAGCCAAAATAAAAATGAACATCCATAAAACACGACACTGGTTTGTCACTAATATGATTAGAAATATTTATGATACAGCTAGTGATAGCGGAGAAATTGAAATGAAGAAGCATGAATTAATTAATTATATGAAGTGGAAAGATCCTGAGACTATAAAAGTATACGAACATTACTTTAATGAAGCTGCATTCAGAGAGATACATGAAAATATGGCTAAAAAAATGCAGGAATATGAACAAGAATATTTAAAAGGTTCTCAAAGTTACATCGAGGGTAATCGGTTCACTAATTCGATATTACTAACAGAAGAGATATTACCAGTTGAAGAGATTGAATGGATCAATGAGTTTTATAAGGGGATGGAATAGACAATGACATCAGAGAGTTTAGTTGAGAAAGAATGGTATAAGAATTTATTGGGAATTGTTGATGATGAAATACTTCATTTAAAAAATGTGAACAATGAGTATTTGTGGGATACCTTAAATAAACAAAGTTTAAATTATATCTACAAAAACTGTTTACAAAGCCCATGGTTAAATCAACTTTCTTTAGCAGTTCTGTGTGCTACTGATCATAAGTTATCTCCAGGCTCTATTAATACAATGATGTCTACTTTAAATAAACGACTTATGGATATTTTTGAAGCATTTAACCTGGTAAAAATTGAAGATTTAAACTACACACACTTTCATCAATACTTATCTGGTGAAATTTATGAAGACCACACAGACAGACAAAGACAAGCATTGATCTCATACTATAAATCCTTCTTATTTAATGTATCAAAATGGCTTAAGAACAGGATTGATATAAATCGCCAAAACTACTTCTCAAAGTTTCTTTTTCCAGAATTCCCCTTTGATAATAGAGATTATAAAGCTAGAGATTTAGCAGTGAGTTCTGCACAAAAGAAACGAAAAGAGATGAGTTCTGCAGTTACTCCTTTGCTTCCTAATATTAGAGCACAGTGTCATTTTAGATGGAATCAAATTAAACGTTTACGTGAAATTACAAACATACATGCGATGTACAATGACTCTACATTAATAACAAGGCGTGAACTTTTATGATATGCCGGGCTTCTGGTAAAGTTAATATTTTGAGTTAATACTCCAATGTTCCTAGATAGAAATGGGTGTATATTTTCCTTGGTATCATGCCCCCAGCTTTCTAATAATGAGATACCTTCTTCTAAT
>NZ_LVWH01000085.1:0-2463 GCF_001909045.1 Paenibacillus sp. P3E
TGTCAATGATAAAGAGGAATTTAAAAATTTTCTATAATTCTCAATTGTTATTTCTTTTAATATCATTTTAATCCTCCAATGCTTAAGTGTAATGATTCCACTGGGTTATACGTAAATTGTCAGTATATAGTAGAGTTCTATATACGCCTAAGCGAACCAAAAGTCCCCAAATATTCCTATAATAATTTTCTACAAATTCCTACAATATCCTCCTTTTATCAACTTTCTAATTAAGATAATTCGTCTAAAGCTTAACAAGCGGCCATAACAAAAATGAATTAAACTGCTAAACTGCATTCATCAAGTTTTCTTTATAAATTTCCCACTACAAGTTAGCTCTTTAACATGTTGTGAGTTCGTATTCTGCTTTTTGAATATAAATTTATTTTTCAGTCATTATATTGATCTCTATGTTGTGCTTTTTTGACACCCTAAAGCTCATAAATTTAAAGCATAGAAAGACTATATTGTAATTATCATCTGGCTCACCACTTCGCCTTATAAAACTCATGATACAGCTTCATGAGAGCCCTCTTCTCTATCCTCGAAACATAACTTCGCAATCTCCCGCTGTGTCCGCTCTTCCCCGCCCGTATCTAGCCCAAACCGCCCAACCACAACTTCCTTCTCCCGGTCATCCAGAATGTCCAGGTTGCGGTAAATCTTACTCTTCTCGATCTTCAGATCGACTTCCTTTACAATATCATCTGCGTCGGAGCCGAGGATATCGATGAGGGTGATTTCATTGCCTTCCTTGTCCGTCCCTATAGGATCATGCAAAGATACATCCTTTTTGGTCTTTTTAAGCGATCTCAAATGCATCAGGATTTCATTCTCTATACAGCGGGCAGCAAAAGTAGCGAGCTTAGTACCCTTGTTCGGACGGTAGCTCTCGATGGCCTCGATCAGCCCGATGGTGCCGATGGAGATGAGGTCCTCCATATCTTCGCCGGTGTTATCGAATTTTTTGAGGTTATGGACACGATACGATGAAGTATGAAGGTTTTACCGGATTATTGACTCTTTTTATGTTATTCATTGTCCATTTTTTAATAGTCACTTCGTTTTCTTAAATCTTCACTTGATATCAACAGCTTAAAGAAAACAGTCGAAAGACATGATATTTAACATAGTTTGAGTATGTTTACAGTCACATCCGGAAAAAACTTAATTGTGTTACGATTTATCTTATTACTCTAGAGGAGTTTTAATAATGTCAACAACTTACGAAAGAGGTGTGTAATTGAAACTTCCAACAATTCAATTCGGACATATTAAATCGAGAGTTCCTGTTATTCAAGGTGGAATGGGTGTAGGCATATCCTTAAGTGGACTAGCCGCTGCTGTAGCCAGTGCAGGCGGGATCGGTACCATCTCTGGTACAGGAATCACTGCTGAAGAGCTGAGAATGCATATTCGCAAAACAAGAAAACTCTCTAATGGGGTTGGCTATATCGGTGTGAATGTACTATTCGCAGTGAAGGACTTTGCCGAAAAAATGAAGATTGCTTTGGAGGAAAAGGTTGACTTTATTATTTCCGGAGCCGGAATTTCTAGAGATATTTATGCTTGGGGTAAAGAATATGGTACTCCTGTCGTAACTATTGTTTCATCCGCCAAATTAGCCCGAATTTCCGAAAGACTTGGTGCCTCCGCAGTCGTTGTGGAAGGGTTCGAAGCTGGGGGCCATTTAGGTACAGACAGATCCATGTTTGATATCCTTCCTGAAGTCCTAGAGGCCGTTTCGATTCCGGTTATTGCTGCGGGTGGAATTCTGACGGGGGATGATATCGCAAAAGCCCTTCGGATGGGTGCATCTGGTGTTCAAATGGGTACCCGTTTTGTGGCTAGCCATGAGTGTGATGCTCCCTTAGCCTTCAAGCAAAAGTATGTAGATGCTCAGCAAGGAGATACTGTCCTAATCAAGTCTACTGTGGGTCTAGAAGGTAGAGCGATTCGGAATGAATTTACGGACCGGATCAGTAATGATGCCAAATTAAAGATAGTCAAATGCTATGATTGTCTAAAGGTTTGTTCACATCGCTTCTGTACAATGGAATCCCTGCTCACTTCCCTTAGAGGAGATGTTAAGAACGGATTGGTTTTTGCTGGGTCCAGAGTTCATGAGATTAAAGAGATTTTGTCCGTACAGCAGATTATCGACAATTTAATGAATGAGTATCAAGGGGCATTGAACCCGGCAACTTAAGGTTGTTATAAGATTCAAAAGCACGATTAACCACTTAAGCAAGCTTGGGATTTCCGAGCGTAAGTGGTTTTTTATTTCGCTTGATCTCAAATTTAGTTATATTTAATAAGCTTTTGTGTTGTATTTAACTAAAGATTTTCGTACTTTTCTTTTTGATTGCAACAACAGCTAAATATCTTCACAGCCAAATGCAATATGCAGAATACCAAGAATATTCGCAAATGATGACTGGATATATGTACTATTTAGAGCAC
>NZ_LVWH01000086.1:0-2367 GCF_001909045.1 Paenibacillus sp. P3E
ATACGCTGCGCAAGGCCGCGGAGCTGAATCATGAGGTGCAGGTCACCGCAGCCGAAGGGGACCAGGGTTCTATACCGTCCACAGGTTCTTTCATCCGCTTCAATGGGCAGCATGTCGTGCTCGACACCGTGAAGCCATCCGAGGACGGTCAGGGCTGCGTGCTGCGGTTCTATGAATCCGCGGGCGGACGGGAAACCGTGACGCTGGGCTGGAACCAGCCGTTCAGCGAAGTGTACCGGTCCAATGCGCTGGAGGAGAAGCTGGAGCCTGTCGCCCATCACCCAGGTGAATTCGAGCTGCACTTTGCCCCTTTTGAGATTCAGACGATTTACGTGAAATAAACGACTATTCGAACAGAAGGAGTGTCCCTTCCTTGGAACAATTCAGATTACCGAAAATCCCGATGCCGAAGCTCGAACTGCCGCAAGCCGTACAGGAGGTGCTGGCCGAAGCGGAAGCGAAGCTGGCCCACCGGCCCAAGCTGCTGCAGCTGTTCAAAAACTGTTTTCCGAACACCCTGGAGACCACGACGAAGCGGATGGAGGATGGCACCACCTTTGTCATTACCGGAGATATCCCGGCCTCCTGGCTGCGCGATTCGGTGGAACAGGTCATCCATTATGTGCCGCTGGCCAAAAACGACCCGGATTTGCAGCGCATCATCGGCGGCCTGATCAGACGTCATATCCAGTACATCCACATCGATCCGTACGCCAATGCGTTTAATGAATATGCCAATGACTGGCACTGGAACACCACGGACGTGACCGAGATGTCGCCGTGGGTCTGGGAGCGCAAATTCGAGATTGATTCCCTGTGCTTCGTGGTGCGTCTCGCGTATACCTACTGGCAGGAAACCGGGCTTACCGACTTCTTCGATGCGGAGTTCAAGTCTGCCCTGCGTACCATTCTCGAGGTGTTCAAAAAAGAGCAGCACCACTTCGAGCAGTCACCGTACCGCTTTACCCGCAACAACGGTATTCCGGAAGACTCGTTGCGAAATAACGGACTGGGCATGCCGGTGAACTATACCGGGATGATCTGGTCCGGGTTCCGTTCCAGTGACGATGCCTGTGATTTCCACTACAACATCCCCGGCAATATGTTTGCCGTTGTCGCCTTGCGCCAGATGCAGGAATTCGCCGAGTGGGTCTTCCGGGACATGGATTTGCTGGCCGAGCTGAAGGCGCTGGAGTTCGAGGTGGATCACGGCATCAAGCTGTACGGGATTTACCGCCATCCCGAATTCGGGCCGATGTACGCTTACGAGACCGACGGCTTCGGCAATTACTGCCTGATGGATGATGCCGGAACCCCGGGGCTGATCTCCATTCCGTACCTGGGCTATTTGAAGAACGATGATCCGGTGTATCAGAACACGAGACGGTTTGCGCTCAGTACAGAAAATCCGTTCTATTATGAAGGAACCGCAGCCAAAGGCATCGGCAGTCCGCATACACCGAAGAACTATATCTGGCATATGGCCTTGTCGATGCAAGGGATTACGGCGGACACGAAGGAAGAGAAGTTGGCGGTGATCCGCATGCTGGAGGCCACGGACGCCGATACCGGCTTTATGCACGAAGGCTTCCATGCGGACGACCCCTCCGTGTTCACCCGCAGCTGGTTCGCCTGGTCGAACAGCCTGTTCTCCCAACTGATCTGGCGGGCGATGCAGGAAGGAATTCTCTAAGTGATTTCAGGTATGGATGACAAGATGGAGTACATTACTTTTTTAGATGAAAAGGAGACATGAACATGAGTACGATTATTGGAGAAAATTTGTCAAATATCCCTTGGGAGGAGAAGCCGGCAGCCACCAGCGCACCTGTATGGAGATATTCGGCCAATCCGATCATTCACCGGGATGCCATCCCGAACTCTAACAGTGTGTTTAATTCGGCGGTCGTCCCTTTTGGGAATGGGTTCGCCGGCGTCTTCCGCTGCGATTCGAAATCGGTCAGCATGGATATCTTTGCAGGCTTCAGCGAGGACGGGGTGAATTGGACTATCCAGCATGAACCGATTGTTTTCCAAGGGGACGAAGAGGTCATCAAACGGGAATACCGCTATGATCCCCGGGTCTGCAAGATCGATGACCGTTACTATATTTCCTGGTGCAACGGCTATCACGGGCCGACCATCGGACTCGCGTACACCACCGATTTTCAAACCTTCCACCAACTGGAGAACGCCTTTCTGCCGTATAACCGCAATGGCGTATTGTTCCCGCGGAAGATCAACGGGCATTATGCCATGCTAAGCCGTCCAAGTGATACCGGGCATACTCCGTTTGGAGATATTTTCTACAGCGAAAGTCCGGACCTTACCTTCTGGGGCAAGCACCGCTATGTGATGGGCACGGTG
>NZ_LVWH01000087.1:0-2350 GCF_001909045.1 Paenibacillus sp. P3E
AGAGGCAGACCAGGGGAACTGAAACATCTAAGTACCCTGAGGAAGAGAAAACAATAGTGATTCCGTCAGTAGCGGCGAGCGAACGCGGAACAGCCTAAACCAAGGGGCTTGCCCCTTGGGGTTGTGGGACGTCTCACATGGAGTTACAAAGGAATATGGTAGGTGAAGAGGTCTGGAAAGGCCCGCGATAGAGGTAAAAGCCCTGTAACCTAAACTGTGTTCTCTCCGAGACGGATCCCGAGTAGTGCGGGGCACGTGAAACCCCGTATGAATCCAGCAGGACCATCTGCTAAGGCTAAATACTACCTGGCGACCGATAGTGAAACAGTACCGTGAGGGAAAGGTGAAAAGCACCCCGGAAGGGGAGTGAAATAGAACCTGAAACCGTGTGCTTACAAAAAGTCAGAGCCCGTTTTAGGGGTGATGGCGTGCCTTTTGTAGAATGAACCGGCGAGTTACGTTTAACATGCAAGGTTAAGGTGAGAAGCCGGAGCCGCAGCGAAAGCGAGTCTGAATAGGGCGACTAAGTATGTGGACGTAGACCCGAAACCGTGTGATCTACCCCTGTCCAGGGTGAAGGTGCGGTAACACGCACTGGAGGCCCGAACCCACGCATGTTGAAAAATGCGGGGATGAGGTGGGGGTAGCGGAGAAATTCCAATCGAACTCGGAGATAGCTGGTTCTCCCCGAAATAGCTTTAGGGCTAGCCTCGGTGAATGGAGTGGTGGAGGTAGAGCACTGATTGGGTGCGGGGCCCGCAAGGGTTACCAAGCTCAGTCAAACTCCGAATGCCATTAACTTCTTGCCGGGAGTCAGACAGTGAGTGCTAAGATCCATTGTCAAAAGGGAAACAGCCCAGACCATCAGCTAAGGTCCCCAAGTGTGTGTTAAGTGGGAAAGGATGTGGAGTTGCACAGACAACCAGGATGTTGGCTTAGAAGCAGCCACCATTGAAAGAGTGCGTAATAGCTCACTGGTCGAGTGACTCTGCGCCGAAAATGTAACGGGGCTAAACACACCACCGAAGCTATGGCTAGATGCTTTGCATCTGGGGTAGGGGAGCGTTGTATATACGTTGAAGGTGTACCGTAAGGAGCGCTGGAGAGTATACAAGTGAGAATGCCGGTATGAGTAACGAAAAGATCAGTGAGAATCTGATCCGCCGAAAGCCCAAGGTTTCCTGAGGAAGGCTCGTCCGCTCAGGGTAAGTCGGGACCTAAGGCGAGGCCGACAGGCGTAGTCGAAGGACAACAGTTTGAAATTACTGTACCACCGTAATCCGCTATGAGCGATGGGGTGACGCAGGAGGGTAGTGACGCGGACTGATGGATGTCCGTCTAAGCAGTGAGGCTGGTGTGTAGGCAAATCCGCACATCGTAAGGCTGGGCTGTGATGGGGAGCGAAAATTGTAGTAGCGAAGGTCATGATCTCACACTGCCAAGAAAAGCCTCTAGCCAGGAGAAGGTGCCCGTACCGCAAACCGACACAGGTAGGCGAGAAGAGAATTCTAAGGCGCGCGGAAGAACTCTCGTTAAGGAACTCGGCAAAATGACCCCGTAACTTCGGGAGAAGGGGTGCCTCGGTAGGGTGAATAGCCCGAGGGGGCCGCAGTGAAAAGGCCCAAGCGACTGTTTAGCAAAAACACAGGTCTGTGCGAAGCCGCAAGGCGAAGTATACGGGCTGACGCCTGCCCGGTGCTGGAAGGTTAAGGGGAGCGGTTAGGAGCAATCCGAAGCTGTGAACCGAAGCCCCAGTAAACGGCGGCCGTAACTATAACGGTCCTAAGGTAGCGAAATTCCTTGTCAGGTAAATTCTGACCCGCACGAATGGCGTAACGACTTGGGCGCTGTCTCAACGAGAGATCCGGTGAAATTTTAATACCTGTGAAGATGCAGGTTACCCGCGACAAGACGGAAAGACCCCATGGAGCTTTACTGCAGCTTGATATTGAATTTGGGTACGATCTGTACAGGATAGGTGGGAGCCGTAGAAGTAGGAGCGCAAGCTTCTACGGAGGCGCCGTTGGGATACCACCCTGATCGTATCTAGGTTCTAACCTGGTACCCTAAACGGGTACGGGGACCGTGTCAGGCGGGCAGTTTGACTGGGGCGGTCGCCTCCTAAAGAGTAACGGAGGCGTTCAAAGGTTCCCTCAGAATGGTTGGAAATCATTCGAAGAGTGCAAAGGCATAAGGGAGCTTGACTGCGAGACCAACAAGTCGAGCAGGGACGAAAGTCGGACTTAGTGATCCGGTGGTACCGCATGGAAGGGCCATCGCTCAACGGATAAAAGCTACCCTGGGGATAACAGGCTTATCTCCCCCAAGAGTCCACATCGACGGGGAGGTT
>NZ_LVWH01000088.1:0-2197 GCF_001909045.1 Paenibacillus sp. P3E
AGTAGGGTAAGACGAGGGATTACTCCCTCGGACTCCCCGTCAAACCGTGCATGCGGATTTCCCGCACACGGCTTTCCTTCGTCAGTTCCCCATCTTCAGGAGTGAGTTTCCTTCATCCGTCGCCGGATTGCTTATTTCACTCCTGAATTAGGAACGTGTGGTGAGTAAGCTTGTTAGAAATACCATTCCGGCTGATTCCAGTACTTTGTTTGGTATCAGCCGGTTTGACACCGTAGATCTCTTTTTGCGCATAAAGGCTCGCACCCTCATTCGCGTCCATTGATCCAGACGTTCAAACTTTTTCTTTACATTTCCTATCCCGAAATAGTTTCCAAATCCTCGGCTGATTTCGTTTAGCTTCCCCAGCATTCCGTCCAGGTTCTTTCCTTGTTGCCTGCACGTTGCCTTTCGGATTTTATCCTTATATTTCTTCACTTTCGCGTCTGGCAAGGCGATATAATCCCTCCGGAAGTCGAATCCCAGAAAACGAAATCCCTCATCGAAATCCACCACTTTTGTTTTCTCCGGGTGCATTCGCAGTCGCAGTTCTTCTTCTAATATCTTCTTTGCTGCCCTATACGCCTCTTGTGCCTGTTCCTTTGTCTTACATAGGATTACGGCATCGTCCGCGTACCTGACTACGGCAAATCCCTGCTCTTTCATGCCCCAGTCGAACGCATTCAAATAGATGTTTGCCAAGAGCGGCGAGATGACTCCGCCCTGGGGAGACCCGATTTCTGTTTCATGGAACTGATCATCTTCCATGACTCCCGACGTCAGCCACCCGCGAATGAGCGTCAGTACTTTTCCGTCCGAGATTCTTTCTTGCACTTTCTCCATGAGTCCTTCATGGGGGATTTCATCGAAGAAAGACACAATATCCAGGTCTACTACATGTTCATATCCATTACGTTTGGCCCGCCGGATGGTACGTATGGCTTGATGCGCCGAATATCCTGCTCGAAAACCAAAGCTATAGTAATAAAAATCCTCTTCAAAGATAGGCTCAATGATTTGGCGTACGGCTTGCTGACAGACTCGATCCCGAATCGTAGGAATGCCTAGCGGTCTTAATTTCCCATTTTCCTTCTCGATGTAATGCCGCCTCACCGGATCGGGAACGTAACGGCCCTGCTGCAATAACCTTTGGAGTTCCCTTAGGTTCGTGCTTACATTCTTCTCATACATCCCGATGCTGACACCATCGATACCGCCACTTCCTTGATTCTTTTTCACCGACAGCCAGGCTTCGTCCAGATTGTTCATTTGGTAAACCTTATCGATTAGGGAATAGTAACGTCTTTTCGGTTTCATTGGTGTTTCACCACCTTTACCGCTACTCACCAGGCTGGTCTTGTTTCCGTTACAGATATCGATTCCTTTCTTGTTCCATCCCGGCAACTGCGTGTTAGAAAAAAAAATTCAATCGCTCCTGCTGCCTTGGATGTACTCAGGTCGCCAGTTTGCCTCATTCCCCAAGCGCTCTCTCGCTCTCGGCGGGACTCACCCTCTCGGTCAAACCCTCGCTGGTTTACGGCGCTTACGATATCCACTCGCGAACACTCACAGTCTTTGACAAAGCACGTTCCCTTCGCCTCTGTCTCTCCTCTTTTGGAGTGAGAGCAGGGTATGCGGCACCACTTTTTTTTCTCTGGCTGCTCGCCTTCAAAAAAAAAAAAAAATTCCAGGCGCACACTCATCCGGGTTTTCTCCTCCAGACTGTTACCAGCTTTCATTGGCCCGGACTTGCTCACTACTACGGAACGATCCGCCATCTCGCAACCCTTCGGCTTGGTTTTCCCTTTCGGTTATACCGCCCCTACCTTGTTCGCGTTTGCATCAAGGAGACTACGAGACTTCCCTCAGTTATCTGCACCTTCTGTTCCATCCATCCTGACCCTAATCACGTCGATGAGTCTTGCAGGTCATTTCCCTTTGTGTGTTTTCCTGTAAGATATACGATTTCGTATAGGTTTCCCCGTTTTTACGGCGGGTCACCCAGCATCGCCGCCACCTCTGGTTCACTGCATTCCGGGCTGGACTTTGCCTGCAGGCCCTTCGGATTCTTCCTTACGGAAGACACCCTGCCCTTCCGGCAACCTTCGGTTGCCGGAAGTCTGCTTCGGCTACGGCACTTTAAAGGGTAAAGTCACCGGGTGGATTTGAACCACCTAGATAGTGCGACTGTGAGGCGCAC
>NZ_LVWH01000089.1:0-2107 GCF_001909045.1 Paenibacillus sp. P3E
GTAATGATATGTATATTTTACGTCTCTATATAAAATTATGAAGGTTGTTGGGTTGATCGTGAAAAAAATCTCCTCGAACTACAATAAAGGAGGAAAAGGAAAAACAAAAGGTTAGGTCTGAGAAGTCCGGATTACACCAGAAACAACCTTCAAGCTTGCGCTTACCCCACTTGATCTTGTAATCGTTCAGCCATACCTCAAGTCCTTCGACAATCCTGGCCTCAACAGAATCATAACGGCTGCTGCGTGTAGGACAACCGACCGTACTGCAGCGGAAATGAGCTGGTTGTTTGGTGTACGACCGGTAAACTATTGTCATTCCGCATTCGGAACACTTTACCAGTCCGGCCAGTGCTGAAGTCATTCGTGGTTTGCCGTCGATGTTGAACTGGTGCGGAGAATGGTGGTGTTCTGAGAGCCTCCGATTTGCCTTCAGAAAGGTTTCGTTGTCGATAATGGGTTGGTGCTTCCCTTGAACATCAACCCACTCTTCGCGGCTCCTACGGCGTGAGGTTCGGTGTTTGCTTCCATCCTTGCTTTTCATTTGTTCTTTCTTTCCCCATTGAATTCTTCCAATGTAAACTTCGTTCTTAAGAATAGTTAAGACGGAAGAAGCTGACCAACTACCACCCTTATATGAGGGTATCTTAAGACGTTCTAATTCCGAGGCGATTTTACTGCCGCCTTTCTGTTGCTCCGGATCTTCATGGGTGTACCAGGAGAAAATTTGTCTTACGATATCAGCCTGTTCCGGATGAGGGGTTAAAGTACGGCCACGGCTATCCGGGAGATTCTCGACCAGGTATCCGAAAGGAGGGCGAGTCCCCAAGAAATTCCCCTCCTCTGCAGCACGCTTCCGGCCTCCCTGCATCCGGCGGGTAATAATTTTAAGTTCTTTACGGGCCATAAAGGCTTCGAATTCGCTGTATTCTTCATCAAATTCATCCATTAGATCATACGTTTTCCGTGGAGTTATTATTTTAGTCTTGGATGAGCGGAACGTCTCCAGGATTAATCCTTGCTCTTGCATATTGCCGCGTCCAAAACGGTCAATATCCATAGCCAGTACAGCATCATACTCACCTGATTCGACCTCTTTTAACAGCTGCAGCATTTCGGGACGGTGGACTAGGGTCTCACCGCTGACAATCTCTTCCCGAATCCGAATGATATTTACTTTCATATGTTTGGCAAGTTTAAGTAAAGCTGTCTTATGTTTAGCCAGAGTCTCGCCTTCGCCGCGCCGCTCAGCATCTTCATCTGCTCTGGATTTTCGCAAGTAGAGAGCTACATCCATTATGTACATCCCCTTTGAGTTATAGGAAAATATTTATGGATGTATTATACGGGGATGAGTATAAAAAATTACTGATTTTCGTGGATTGTGCAGAAAGAAAATGAAGTTGTAGACTGGGGAAATAAAGCCCTAGACTGTCGAGGGTATTAATCTAACGAGCAGGATAGCGGAGGATTCTTAGCTTCAAAATTAATAAAAGGGATTAATCCAATTGTTGCAGAATTCCCCAATGAGCACTTTAGAAAAGAATAGAGAAGAAGTGATAGAATTACGCTTTTTTGATTTTAAGGAAATTCCTTTTGAAATAAGTCCACCCGATTTGCCAATAATCAAGCAATTCCTGTTGCACTCTAACGGGAAACGTTAGTTCAATAAACCAAAGGTAGTCTAGGACTTTTTTCAGTTCAAGACTGCTTTTGGTTTTTTATATTGTAGTCAATTTAATGCCTTAGTGTCTTCGGAGAAAAGGAGTCTTCACGTTCGGATGTAAAATGACATGCCCTAATTCATGAGCACAAGTGAAACGTTGATCCTGCTGAGGGGCTGTGTAATCGCAACTAACCGCTTGGTTTCTTCATCCATTGGTTCCCCGTTAAAAGCTAATGCCTCGTTTGATTCGAGATCAGTAAGCATGCGTTCAAGGTCTTTGCCGATGTCTTTTTCGTCTTGGCAGTGAGATTGTAGTAGTAAGCCTTAGCGCTGTTCTTACTTAGGCTTTCTTCTTCACTCTCCTTTTTTTTACTTGGTCGATCAGCTCACCACTGCCCAACCGTCTTCATTAAGATGTTCGTAAAATGAACAATTTAATTT
>NZ_LVWH01000090.1:0-2094 GCF_001909045.1 Paenibacillus sp. P3E
CTATTACTCAATATTTTCTTTATCGAGTGCATCCAGAACTTCATCCCTAATGTCTTGTGGAGAAAGTTCCCTGTTTATAGCCCCAGAATTACGCGGCCATGCATGTTTCCCACATACTAACTCATTATGATGATAACTGATTCTTCCACCTCTCTCAAACAACTTAATAATAGGATCATATAGATCGTGAAATTGCAAAGCAATAGGCATTTGTTTGTCTACCACGTATGCCCATTCAAGATGAAAATTGCAAAGATACTCTGTAACCCAATCGACGTTGGCGTTCACTAGCCCATTACATTCTTCCTTTATATGAGCAGGTATATCACATTTAATTATTTCTGCTGCATTAAATACAGCACGTCTGTTATCATCTTTAGAGTTAAAATCCAAAAAAATATTACCCCTTCTAATAAACTCTGTAACCAGGATCGCATATGAAGGTTTATCCATGCCACTATTTTCCAAGTTAATGTTTTTCATTCTTTCTTTGGCTAGTTCAAAGTTAGAATTCAATTTTCTCACCTCAAAATTTTGGCTTAAATCCTGGAAATCCGCCGGGTTGTGGTAATATTAACCCGTGATAGAACGAATAAAAGCGATATCTAAATTGGGCAGTGATATTTCCGATATGCCATCCGTTTCACTTAACACTTGTAAAGTTCTATTCATAAAAAAACACCCCGAAAGTGAGGTGTTTTCCATTACATTTTATGATCCTATTTAACTATCGTATACAATATCTATTCTACCGTAGCCCGCATATACGTACGCTTGCCCTGTGCATCCTTCAGGTAAGGTCCCAGCCCGGCAAATCGCGAATGGTCCACGTAAACTCCGGTCATCCAGCGGCCTTCGGTCAGGCCTCCGTTCCACTGAAGTACCAGATCGGGAGCGGCGATCCATTCCTGATACACCCGGATGTTCGACTCCTGATATTCCTTGCAGCGCTTGCCGTTCTCGATCAGACGGTGCTTGCTCAGATAGGTAGGTACAAAGTATGTGGAGATTGTATCCAGATCAGCTTCATCCAGAAAAGATTCTTCGCCCAAATAGGGCTGGAAGAGCAATGTATTTTCATACATCGACCAGATCACTGCCTGCAGCACCATACTCTGCCGGATGCCGTTATGGAAGGTGAACCTGCGCTTCTTGTCGGACGATGGAATTACCGGACCAGCCGAAGGCTCAAGGCAATGACGTTCGCAGCCGATACATTTCCAGCCAGACGGGCTTTGAATCCACTTTTGAAAAACACTGCCGCTATCGTTATCCCCTTTGTACAAAGAGGAGATGATGTCATAAGGCACCCCAATCCATGCGTTCCACAACGACCCGGGGAGATGGCTGTGAAGCATGAACAACACTTTGTCGTAAATAAGCTGCACTCTGATCGAAGCACTCTCCAGTTCGGCGACATCTTTTTTTCCATAGGTTATTTCCCGGGAAAACAAGGTGGTTGTCATCTTCCTCGCCTCCTAAAAGTTTTGTTAGCGTTACAACCCTGAATTCACTTCGTACAAAACTCACTTCGAAAGGATAAGCTTCTTTTTGTTAACGTTGCCATAATTATCTATATCACAATTAAAAATACCGCATAGTAAAGGGGTGGGCAGCAACTTTTTTTCTATTATATTATATTCTGCCGCCTTCCGTGCAATTTATTTGTAATTTAAAAGGAAAAAGCCCCTCTTTCCATCCGGAAAAAGGGGCTATCAACAGGGAGCCAAGCGGTTCTACTCGACCCAGCTCTCTGCCCAGGACTGAATCTGCTGCATGACCGGCTCCAGCGCACGGCCTTTAGTTGTCAATTCATACTCGATGCGTACGGGGGTTTCCGGGTACACATGGCGTACCAGAATCCCTTCACACTCCAGGTCCTTCATTCGTTCGGATAACATCTTATCGCTCATTGTTGGGATCAGACCGGAAATATCCTTGAAACGCTTGGGTCCGCTCATCAATGTCTGAATAATAAGTCCATTCCAACGTTTACCTAAGAAGGAGAAGGCCGTTTCGAATCGAGGGCACATCGTCAGCTGATGTTCTTCCATTATTCTCACCTCTCACTTTTAACTTACATTAAGTTAGTAT
>NZ_LVWH01000091.1:0-1947 GCF_001909045.1 Paenibacillus sp. P3E
ACATTTCCCTGTCAATTTTCTAAAACAATCATATTTTGATAACATATATGCGAAGTTATTTGAAGTTGGGTCAAATCGATTCTCCATAATAATCCTTAACCTTCCATATCTATTTTAGTTTAATAATTCATGATGCTTCAAAAATATTCTGCTATGAGCAAATTGGATTAATAATTAAACTATTGTTAGTGTTGTCTCTTGAACACGAAATGAAGTTAGTCTCTAAGATCCCTGAATGGATCGTAATCAATGATATCAGTCTTTATTTTTTTCATTAGTTCATCAATTTCTTCGGTGTTATTGCATTTTGCATAGCCAAGAGCAAGTTCCCAAATCGAACGTTCCTTTGGTCCTACCCTAACTATCCGATAGTCTATTTTCCTCAAGTCGCTATCCAACATCTTGGGATTCCTAGATAGAAGCTTTTCTAATTCCGATGAATATTTTCGCAATACATACTTTACATTCTTGACTTCGTTTGTGTAACGTTTATATAGCACAGTAGATAATGACGGTTCATTCTTTACAAACTCACTATCATAGATCTCTGCAATACGTAGATGATAGGAACTAACTATCTGTTCCTCATTCAAATCAATGTAGAAAAGATAATGGGGAGCTTGATCAGCAATGACTTTATCTTCAAACTCCTCACTTTTACAGATGAACTCATATTCTGCCAAGTAATGAATAATAGTATCCATATAGGTTCTATACGTTTCAATAAAATCGGGTATTTCTAAGCCTAAGATATCATCTACTACTAAAGGCTTATTTTTCATGCAAAAAGATTTCAGAACATAAGCATGTCTAGGTGTAAGATGAAAAGAGCAATATTCAAAAATTTCCTTCAAACGAAACCGTCTTTTTTCTACAAGTGTTTGATGTTTTTCTGATTTAATTTTCTGGATTAGCTTTCTAAATTTAAATTCGAATTGATCCTTGATATTAGGAATAACTATAGCAGTATACTGTTCTTCAATATCACAGTGAAAATCCAACAGATCTAGTTTTTCCTTGTGATCGCTGGGATCATGAAACTTGTATTCGTTGTCAACTGTCCCTCTACGCCCATTAACTCTTCGTTCTATGGATCGAGTATAAAAGTTAAAATCAATGGTCATATTTTGAGAATCTAAATCTAAATAGTATGTAAATCCAGTCTCCGAATAGACCGCTTTTATTGGATCTCGAAATAACCGTGCTTGTTCTACGTTCTGAGCTTTTGAATACTGCAGAAACACATTCGCATCAAAAATCCAGAAATCCAGAATTCCTGCTTGCTGGTAAAGTACATGGCGTCTTCTCCATTCTGCTTCCGAGAGTGGACTGTGTTGGAATTCGAAAGCCCACTTCTGCCCTTTCATTTCCCCCGAGGTGTGAGTAAGTAGAACATCCGCTATTTGATCCGTTATTTGAATGAATACCTCTAACTCCACATCAGCATCCGAATATTTAGAAGTCAGCCAATTAAAAAGAATATCTTTACCTTTTAGATGTTCTGTAGTTTCGCGTTCATAGTTAGGGACAACACATTCAGTGTGGGGAAAATGCGCAAAATGAGCGATAGTTTTTGGCCCATTTTTGTAGCTGACCAAATTATCACAATTCGGACAGTGTAGATCTTTAGACGAAGAAAGCCGACGAGTCTCTATTTCATTACAACTGGTAGAATACAACTCAAGGCCTGAGCTTGTTCGTGAACGTAACATAGAAATCCTCCTAAATGTGATGCCGGTTATTTACTTTTGGAAGAAGCCCTCTGTTTAACAGGCATAATTAATTACATATTATAACATCCCACAGTTGTATAAAAGGAGGTTTACATCATTTGAAGCATAGATTAATATTTCAAGATAACATTCACCAACGTTCTTCCCTTATAGGTAAGTACAATTACATATATTTCCAAGCAAAGCAACAAAAATAAATTCTTTTAAACCAATT